>JAHDEN010000075.1:19508-26727 GCA_020628815.1 Chloroflexota bacterium
TCAATATCAACCCACTGCCCTAAAATTTCGAGCCGCTCGGCCGGAGATAGCACTGGATCGATCAAAACAGAAACTTGCTGATTGTGTTTGTCAGACAAAATCACTTCCAGCGCTTCGTCTGCCAACGTCTTCTGCAATCCATCCACATGGGACAACTGTTCATTTGCGGTCCAGATCGATTGTCGATCATAAAGCAAAGCCAGCAGGTTAAAGATGCGATCTTTTTGAACCTGCTGCTCAATCCCAAGGGCATCGTTTAGATGGGCCAAATGGGTTGGGCTACTGTGGCTCAGCTCTAAATCACGCTGGATGGCGATTAAACTGGCCGCTTGCTCAAGCTCGGCCAAAATTTGACCATTCACCCGCTCCCGTTCAGCCGAACTCTGTGCCGCATATCCCCGCCGCCGGAGCGCATTTAACACGGCCGATCGAGCCACATCTACCGGATGAGCAAGATTTTTGAGCAAGATCTGCTCTGCCTCAACTCCTTCAACCTCTCCCAATACCCGTGCCAAACGGGCTTTTACAACCGGGGTATGCTCTTGATCGTCTGCAGAGTCTGACAAAATCTTTTCGGCCGCCGACGTCACATGTTTACCATGTGCCAACAGCGCGGCTAGGGCGGCCGAACGTGTCTCTGGGCAGGCCAAATTTTCAATGATGGGTGACACCAAGCGGCCGTTGATCACAGCGGTTGAAGCTTGTAAACCGGCCAAACGGACATCAAGATCAGGATGTGACAGCTGATCCAAAATCGGCTGATAAAAGCCGGTAGCACCGATCTCTTCTAAAACTTTAGCCCCATAAACCTGAGATGCTTTGTCAGGCTGTTCGTTGATTTCTACCAGCTTCATCCCAGCATAAACGCTGTTTGGCAACCCACCATATTTGAGCAAACCGACCAAACTTCCGATCTGAACATCTGGGTCTGGATCTTCGATGTACTCCTGTACAAAATCACCGCTGTCTTCAGGATTGCAGGCACTTAGGGTGCGTAAGATTCGCCCCTTTATACGGCCGGAGCTATGCCGCTCAAACAGTTTTTCTAAAGTAGGTTGAAGCTGAGTCAACCGTTCCTCTTCAATACGGCTCAACACATCGGCCAAAATATTTTCGTTGCGATAGTTAAGCAACCCCACCAAACGAGAGTGGTAAGAAGGATGGCGGTCGTTTTTGAGCAGATTGAGGGCTAAGCGGATCAAAACCGGGTTGCCCGAGCCGATTAGCTTTTCCACATGCGATACAGTCTCTGCATTGTCTAACGCAAGCTCAACCTCATCTAACATACGCCGATTAAGCCGTTCTTGCAGCGTATCGGCATACTGCTTAAACGTTTGCCACCCAGCAAATGCCCACACAGCACACACGGCCAACGTGATTCCCGGCAAAATCACCCCACCCGATGGAGCCAAATTGGAAACGATCAGGAGCAGCCCACCGGCCGTGGCTAATCCCAATGGAAGGCTAAGCCGGCTAAGCCCCATCAAAATTTTATGGCGATCTTGAATCGGGATGATTTGGGAGATGGTTTGAATAGTTGAAGTGCTGCTTGAAAATGAAAAGATTAGATCGGCCGCCCGCAACAACGCCGCCAGCCATAACACGGCCACAGCATTGTTCGGCAACATGGGGGAAACAGAGATCAGACCGATTAAAGTGACTCCAGTTGCAATCGGATTCATGACCAGCCCGAAATTTAAACCGGTCTTTTTTGTGAGCGGCTGAATGACAAAAAGCAGCATCCCGACTGAGATTAAAGCTGAAAAGGCGATAAAGCTTGAGAAAAAGGATAGAACAGCGGATTCATTTTCACCAAAATAACGGCCGACTTGTGCCAGAAAAATAGATAGGATCAGGCCAGCCGCCAAGCTAGACAGAAATTTGTATGCCAAAATGCTGCGCACCAGCGGCTGTTTACGAATCGCATTTAATGCGGCTTGTTCCGGCCGATCTAAGCTGGTGGGCTTCTGGCTAAACTTGCCTGATTGATTTCCGATTAGGGTGCGCCAAACCCAGTACAGGCCAAAGTTGCTCAGCGCGACCAGCAACAATAAGTGATGTAATTCACCAAAAACAGCCATCCACGGCCGGACAACCAGAGCAAAAAGCACCACGCCCGCCAACATGGCGGCCAAAATTTGTGCCTGTTGATTTTTAGCTTCCCGATCTTCAATCAGTTGCCCCATTAATGAACGTTGCAGCTGTGCCAGATAGGCTAACAATAGAAAATGGAAGACGAATAGCCCTATGACGACACCCGGGAGCGGCATGAAGACCATCAATCCCCAAAAGATTAAAGCGACACTGGCTAAGCTGAGCCACGCGGCCGGAGCAAACTGCTGAAACGGAAGCCGATTACCCAGCCGATTAAATAGGATAGCGATGATTGGCAGGGAAACGGCCGTTATAAGAAAAGTCACCGGCAGCTGCGGTGCACCCACTGTGGTTACAAATAATCCGTGCGCCACAACTGTCATCAGGATCAGAGCTGCGCCACCTAAAAAGGATTGAGCATAAACTAATTGATTTTGGCTGTATTCCCTTGGCAAGATAACGGTCATTAATCTAGTCACAATTTTCTCGCTTGTCTTCGAAACAGGTTGTAGGTCCATCATTCACATCCGGGCATGTTTAGGGTGCTGAACAATTATCAAAATATGATTTTTAACCGGTAGCTATTTGACAGGCCGGATATCTTTTGCAGTTTTAGAATGCTACTTTAGGGTGTTCGGGGCAAAAACTATTCGATGACAATTGTTTTTGGATGAAGGATGCTTGTGAGGAGAAAGGCATGGGATTGATGAAGCATGTTTTATTTCAGCTTTTACCTTCAGGAGTTCAATCGCAAGGTGATAAACGGTTTAATTGTTTAAATCTGGATTGAATATGTTGATCATTCTACAACAAACTTTCACTTGCAGAAGCAAGAATAATCATTCGACGTGAAGGAACACCAAAAATACCGTGTATTCACCGTAATAGCTCTGATTTGCCATCATAATCGGCTGAAATTAAAAGCCAAGTTACAACCGAAAAAATAGTTAAAGATTGAAACTATTCTGAAAAATTTGATAAGATTTTTTGATCTAGGCAACATGTACTAGTTTTAAACAGAGGTATACTTAACCTTAAGACAAAAATCTCAATTTACCTGCTATGCAGTACCAATCGGCAGGGCCATTGCACTCTACATCTCGCCCCAAGCAAGCAAACATGCACCACAAGGGTTCTACAAATTAGGTTAGGGTAGGAACGAAAAATTTAATCTTCAGCCCTTATGGTAGCAACCCAACAGATCGTCATCTGTTTTAGGAAAAGCAAGAAGTCAACGAATTCCAAGGAAAATGGAAAATGAAAAATAAACGTATAGTTTTAAAAAACATGCTAAAAGGGCTGTTCTTTTTGAGCACTATTTTAGCTGCAGCCCAATTTGCACCCGCAATTCAAGCTATGGGTCAAGCCCAAGGGTCTGTGACTTTTACTGTAGATACATCGCTAGATACGGTTGATGCTGACCCGGGGGACGGGACTTGCAAAGATGAAAATGGATTTTGCTCGATCAGAGCTGCGATTGACGAGGCCAATTCATCGAGTGATGACGCAGTTATTTTGCTGCCGGCCGGTGTCTATCAGCTAACACTTGAAGGGCGCGAAGAGGACGGGAACCAGAAGGGTGACTTAGACATTCTTAGCAACATTTCGATTATCGGTGATGGAGCGAAAAACACCTTTATTCAAGCAGGCACAAACGATTCGGATGGTATTGATCGAATTTTTGATGTTTTCTCGAACCAACGCTTAACCCTAACCCAAGTCACTCTACGCTATGGCTATGCAGATGATGGGCAAAGCAAACATGGCGGTGCGATCTTCAACCGAGCTAGTTTAACTTTAAACGATGCGGTTTTAAGGCTAAACACAGCCGCTGATTTGGGCGGCGCCATTTTCAACTCGAGTGGCACCGTTACCTTAAACCGATCACTTGTTATGGAAAACGTGGCGGTAGACGGCTCAGCCGTTTACAACCGGTCAGAAGGAGATTCAGCCACGTTAGATATCACAAATTCAACGATTGCAGCGAATAAAGCGACCAATGGGGTCACGCTGCAAAACGAGAACTTAATAGAAGGGAGCACCAACACATCGATTACGCTATCAACCATTGCACAGAACAATGGGAATGGTGGAATCCAATTCGATTCAAGCGGTTTTGTGAATTTATCCAGCTCGATTTTGACACAAAACGAAGGGGCTGAGTGCCTATTTTCAAGCTCAAGCTTCTCTGATTCCAATATATTTGTTGATGACGATAGCTGTACGCTCGGAACATCTTTCACACAAATCACCGGTTTTGACAGCTCGCTCCGCGACAACGGGGGCGACACACTGACCTACGCGCTGCTACCGGGCAGTAATGCTTTGTCTACCGGTGATGCGGATGAGTGTACGCTGGCTAACGACCAACGAGGTTTCCCTCGGCCGGATGAATGTGATGCTGGCGCATTTGAATTACCAGCCGCCTACAATCTTACAATCGAAAGTGGAGATTTCTCGAGCGGAGTTTACCAAAACGGACAAACATTTTTCGCATTTGATGCCGATGCCTCGCTGGGTGTCGTTTTGATTCAAAACGCACTCGACAATGGGGACGTTTTCATCAACACTGGTTTTGGAGCAGATGGTCAAGATGGAGATATTAGCTGGTTACCAGGCACAGACTTAGATTTTAACGGCATCCCAGGCGATCGAACCCTGAATCTAGAAGCGGCCGACGACATCTCATTTGAAGGCAGAATCTCACCGGGGAACGGCAGTCCGAACAAATTAAACGTAGAGTTTTTAGCCGATGCCGATGAAAAAGGGGGGATCGTTTTCGCTCGGTTCGGAAATGTGACAACCAATGGTGGAGATTTGCATGTGTATGGAGATGCCACCCAAGACACAGACGATTCGCAATTTTTCGGCATTCAAATAGATCGGTCAGATTTTGATACGGGCAGCGGAGACATGCTGCTTGAGGGGTCTGGCAAAGACCCAGCAACAGACAAAGGGATCGATGTCACTCCCGGTGATGAAGTAATTACTCGCTTTTTAGGAAGCGGCCAAATCACGATGCAGCCGGTTGATCCGTCCCATTCATTTATCATCGGCGACCATGAAATCTTGGCTGTTCAAGATCAATTTTCAATCTTCTATATCGGCCGAACAAACACCCAAGGAGACGTCTCTCTTGAAGATTCTTTAGGTGAAGGTGCTTGGTCATTTAATACACCCGTCCACTTTAGAGCACCGGGAACTGATGGGACCGTATCAATTTTTTCTCCAACCTCATCTGGATCAAACCTTGTTACCAATGAAAACCCGCTCACAATTTCTGCTAACGCAGATGTGTATGTAGAAAACATCGAATCAGTTGGCGGCGAAATTTGGATACAGAGTGCAACAGGCAACATTCTGGCATCAAGCATCAGCTCTGAAAACCTGCAGTTAAATGGTGGTGCAATCACCTTGCAGGCCCCCAACGGGAAAATTCAGGTTGATGGAACCTATGCCGGATCAGCAAATTCAATCACATCTCAAGGTGCAATCCTGGGCGGCGAGATCAGTCTAACCCATGGTGGAAACGGAACACTGCCGTTTATCGTGGGCGATGCCTCGGCAAACGGAACCTTGGGTGCCATCACAACTGGTGGTGCGGTCATTTCACCAACAGATTCGATTCCCGGCCGCTTAACAGAAGCTGGCCCACCCAACATTGAAATCATCACCGATGATGGCTCTCAGGTTGGTCCAACTTTCTATGTGAACATAACGGACGATACAGACGACAATAAATGTGCGTTTGATCATTGTTCATTACGTGAAGCGATTAACGCTGCAAACGCATCCTCTAATATCGGTTCACCAGATGAGATTTTGTTCGATTTAGGCGGCATTGGGCCGCACACCATCGACCTAGACAGCGCTTTGCCGACGATAACTGATCCGGTCATCATCGACGGCCGGGTTGATATTTCGTCTCGCGGCACAGAGCTTGCCCCACCCTCCATACTCAACATTGAGCTAAATGGGTCAGCCGTTAAGAGCGGCAGCGTACTTGATATTCAAGCTGACGATGTTCAAATTTTGAAATTGTCTATTGGTGGCGCCCCTGAAGAAGCGATTCGAGTATCGGCCAACTATGCGACGTTGCAAGGCAACTTTATCGGGGTGCGCGCAGACGGCACAACTCCGGTTGGCAACGGTGGCTCAGGCATCTATGTTTCGGGCATGGGCGCACTGATTGGTGGCTCGGCTGAAAATGATGGAAACCTGATCGGTTTTAACGACAAAGATGGCATTGAGCTTATTGATGCTGTTGATACCGAGATCAGCGGAAATGTGATCATCAACAACGAATTCAACGGCATTTCTCTGGCCGGTTCAGCCGATTCTGACTTTAACACTTTTAGTAAAAACAGAATTTGGGGCAACGGTAAATACAGCATCGATTTAGGCCAGAACGGAGTCAACGCCAACGACTACGGCGACACAGACACCGGTTTAAACGGTGGGCAAAACGCTGCGATCATCTTCTATGCGGGTGAGACCGAAGAAGGCAAATACATCATCAATGGTTTGTTTGCCGGCCGCGAACCAACCGGCGAAGGTCAAGACTATACGATCGAATTTTACTCAAGCAATGCCTGTGGAGACAGCGGCAACGGATATGGTCAAACCTACCTCGGTTCAACCGTAACGACGGCCGTTAATAAAAATGGCGACGCAGGCTTTTCATTTGCGGGAGAAGGCAGCTTACCGCTTGGAACCTATGTGAGCGCAACGATTACAGACTGGAACAACAACACGGGTGAATTCTCGAGCTGTTATATCGTTCAAGAAAACAACACAGACTGGACCAATGCTTTGGAATTGGAGCTAACGGACAAACGCAGCAACTTAGTCGGAACAACTGTGAGTCAATACATCGACGTTCCAGGCCAGTCGCGCTGGTTTAAATTCTCGGTTCAACCGGGTGAGAAAGTAGTTTTGAGACTGTCAGATTCACCTGTGAACTTTGACTTGGTCGCCTTCAACGATATCGACCAAGCGTTTAAAGCGCTGACAGAACCGGCCGACATCGCCCAAATTGCGGCCGAAGAAGCGACGACAGCGTTTGCTAATCCGTCGGCGTTTACAAACCCATCCGCTTTCACTAACCCGTCGGCGTTTACCAATC
>JAHDEN010000307.1 GCA_020628815.1 Chloroflexota bacterium
TCGGTGGATGGCTGACATTATCTGTCAGCTATCGTTTCCTCAAAAATGCGGGAATGTCGATATCGTTAGGCGAAAATCGAGATTGTGACTGAGAAGCCGAAGCTGACTCAGATTCCCGTCGAGGAGTTTGTTCAGGCGGATTATTGTTTTCTGCAGGACGATGGGTTGGGCGTTCGGCCGGCCGGTTTGGACGTCGTTTTAGCTGACGACTAACCTGCATACGTCGGTTTTGTTGTTCACGCTCAAAACCTGTCGCAATAACCGTAATCCGCATCGCATCACCCATAGCTGGGTCAATAACCGCACCAAAAATGATGTTTGCATCTGGATGGGCTGTTTCGCGAATAATCGCGGCCGCTTGATTCACTTCGTACAGGCTTAGGTTTTCGCCACCTGTTACGTTGAACAAGATGCCGCGCGCACCGTCGATGGTTACATCTAGCAATCTTGAGTTGATCGCTTGTGTAGCCGCCATGTGAGCCCGGTCTTCACCTTCGCCACGGCCGACGGCCATTAAAGCGGCACCACCGCCAGACATAATCGTGCGAACGTCTGCAAAGTCAAGGTTGATCAAACCAGGAATGGTGATGAGCTCACTAATCCCTTGAATACCTTGGCGCAGAACATCGTCAGCCAGCTGTAGCGCTTCTGACATAGACACACGACGGTCAGTAATTTCTAGTAAACGATCATTTGGAATGACGATCAGGGTATCAACATGCTCTTGGAGCCGTTCAATGCCTGATTCGGCCGAAGATGCACGTTTTGTCCCTTCAAACATGAATGGACGGGTAACGATACCAACTGTTAGTGCTCCCATTTCTTTGGCAACTTTGGCGACTACAGGGGCTGCACCGGTTCCGGTTCCACCACCCATGCCCGCAGTTACAAAGACCATGTCTGATCCTTCTAAAGAATCATAGAGCTCTTCTAGAGATTCAGATGCCGCTTTTTCGCCAGCTTCTGGATTTCCGCCAACTCCCAAACCGCGAGTTGATTTAATGCCAATTTGAACCCGCTGTTGAGCGTTTGAATGTTCGAGGGCTTGGATGTCTGTGTTTACGGCGACGAATTCAACACCAGAAACTCCGGCTTCAATCATCCGATTGACCGCGTTGCTACCACCCCCGCCGACACCAACTACTCGCAAACATGCTGGTCCTGTGTTTTCACCCTGTCCGTACATGAGTTCCTCTGCAAATTAAACGTTTTATAGCACCCAATTAAGTTAAAGCAGTGTTGCTTTGTTGCCCGGCCGAGGATCATATCGGCTGGCAAATTGCTCTAAAGTTGATTTTTCAACGAGCCATTTGTTTCCAAACTTGATGGCAGGTAGCTTTCCCTGTCGAATTAATCTGCGAACAGACTCAGGATGTATATTGAGGCGATCACTCACCAAATCTACCCCCGCATAATTTTCTAACAGATTATCTTTTATCGACATATGATTTTATCCCACAACATGCGGGACACTACAACAATTAGCAATGTTGTAACAGTACAACAAAATAAAAGATATGTCAACATAATGTGAAAGCAAATCAAAAATTGATAGTGCTCGTACACCGTCAAACACCTCTTGTAGGAGGGGTGTTTTAAACTCAACTGACACCTCATCTATGGACAAAGCTTAAACTGTTTGTTTTGCTCGTTTACGTAGGAACCTTGGTTAGGCCAAGCGCCAGGTGATTGAATTTGATTGGCTCAAAAGTAGGGGGATGAGGGGACTAGACCGGAACAAGCTGTAGAAAAGACGTTTGGGAGGGGGTAAATCGGTTTGGCGAGACCGCTTAACGACCTTGTCTTAACGGACGAACTGACCTTGTTTATCTAGGGGGACAACGATGGTAATCGCCGTTCCTTTGCCAGGAGTAGAGTTTACTTGCACAGACCCATCAATTGTCTCGGCCCGCTCGCGCATGTTGACCATTCCCAAACTTCCGCGTGACGAGTAGTTGCCCATCACATCTTCAACCTCAAACCCAACTCCGTTATCTTGGATACGGGTAACAACCAGCCCATCTTCATTCCACATCCGCACATCTACCGTAGATGCTTTTGAATGTTTGCGGGCGTTGCCCAGAGCTTCTTCAATAATATAGAAGAGAACGCCTTGCGCTTTTTGATTGAGCAGGTCTCCCGTTTCGCCACCGGTTAACCGCATAGCGATGCCGGTTTCTTCTGTCAAACGCTCCATGATCGTTTCAAGAGCCGCCCCCAACCCTTGGGTTTCAAGAACAAGTGGGCGCAATGTAAATAGCATTCCACGAATGTCTTTTGTTGTGTTTTTGGCGATCTCTTCAACCTTTTCAATTTCTTTGAGCGCTTCTTCGGGATCATGATGAATCAAGTTGCGGACAAAGTTTAGGCGCATGGCGATGGCAGATACCGTTTGGGTGGGGCCATCGTGCAAGTCACGCGCTAATTGGCGTCTGGCCTCAGTTTCTGCGTCGATAAGCTTTTGTTTTTCAGCTTCTAAGTCTTGTTGTAGCTGAGCATTCTGTAGGGCGATTACCATCTGATCGGCAACGGCCAAAAACAGTTCCATGCTCTCATCATCAACTTTGAATTTGACTTCAGAACCGATGAGCATTACCCCAAAGATTTGGAAACGAACCCGTAGTGGGACCGCCAACATGGTACGTGAGCGCCGGAAACTGGGGATGTTTGATAAAACTGGATCTTTTTCGACATCGCTGGTGACAACCGGCTCTGCTTGGGCCAATGATCGGCCGATGAGTCCAGATTTGTCGTCTATTTGAGTGTAAGATGCACGCCCCATGCCCCGCCGAGCAACAATTTCAAGCTCATCTCCTTCATAAAGAAGAATCGCCCCCATAATATTTTTTTCAGGAATCCCAGCTTCTTGCAGGCCAACGGTGCAAACGTTTAAGGCGGAGTCAAAAACTTCTTCTAAGCTTAGTGTCGCTCTTAGGCGCGTCGCCATATCTTGGATGGCTTGATTTTTGCGGTATGACGAACGCAAAATCCGGAGCTCTTTGCCAACGGCCTTTTCCACAGCTAGCCGCATTCTTTCTGCGCGGCTGCGAACAAGAATAAAGATAATCACAGCCAGCAGGGTCAATAAGCCGGCCGAAAACCAAACGAGCTGAGGCCAATCTGTGGGAATATATGAAAGGGGAATCCCTTCAAAAAAGCTGCCCAACACAACGCTCAGTGCAATGATTAGCAAAGCGGAGATCAGAACGCCCCATCCTAAGCCACGGATTTGCTTCTTTATTGCGCTCCGAATAAGTACGATTTTTTCTTTCGATTTATTGTTTTTTGTTTTTGCCATTAAACACTAAGAATCCCAACATTTACTCGAGTCGAAATCTACCTCAATTTTTTAAGTTTACCAACTCTTGGTACGCGCTGGCAATCTGCCCCGCTACACGGCCGTTATTTTTAAGCAAAGCTATATTTGCTTTCATTGATTGGTTGCTACTTAGTTCGGCAATTCTTGATAGTAACCATGGGGTAATTTTCGCCCCCTTGATCCCTTCATTGTCCGCTTCTTTAACCGCAGTATCAATGATACTTTGGATATCCCCGGCTGGTACTTCTTCTTCAGCGGGCACAGGAACCGTAACCAAGGTCCCGTTTTTAAGACCCAACTGATGTTTAGCATAGACAATCTCAGCAATTTCGTTTGCAGAATCGACTCGCTGGTTGACCTCAAATTCACTTTCACGCGAGTAAAAGAGAGGCAATTTGTCACATTGGTACCCTAAAACCGGCACCCCTTGCGTTTCCAAAACCTCAAGCGTGTTTGGGATATCTAATATTGCTTTGGCACCGCTGCAAATGACAGTGGTCGGTGTTTTGCCCAGCTCCATTAAGTCCGCACTTACATCAAAATTGTGTCCTCGATGCACGCCCCCAATCCCGCCCGTGGCAAAAAACTGAATGCCAGCTAGGTCAGCGAGAATCATTGTGGCAGCCACTGTTGTAGATCCATGACCTTTATTTGCAATGACGCTGGGTAAATCTCTGCGACTGCATTTGCGCACATCGTCGCTTGGTAGTTTCGCCATGAATTCTAGATCATCATCAGTTAGGCCGATTCGGAGTTCACCATTAATTAAAGCTATCGTGGCAGGGACAGATCCGCTTTCGCGCACGGCCGCTTCCATCGCTTTTGCTGTTTCAATATTTGTAGGCCATGGCAGGCCGTGAGTGATCACGGTTGATTCAAGAGCCACAACCGGCCGATTTTCAGCCAGTGCGTCAGCAATTTCAGGTAAAACTTTTAATAAATTTAGAGTCATATGTTAAATCTCAATTTAGTTTGGCCCACTTTTCAATTTCAGGCCCGATATTTGATTTGATATAGCCCGCATCATGGGGGTTTTGGCTAATATATTCTTCAAGCAACTCAGCTGCTTTATGAAAGTTCCCCATGTGATAATGGATCAACCCTTCATCGCGCCAATGGGCCGGGAGTTCCGCTTGAATG
>JAHDEN010000308.1 GCA_020628815.1 Chloroflexota bacterium
TGTTTGCACCGCAGTTTTACGAGATGAAATGCGTACTCGACCTGCAACTCAGGACCAGCCTTCCCCGTCGAAACCGGTCATCCCCTTTTTAAGTGAGACTGTGACCAGTAAGGTCAAGAGCCAGTTGATGGTTCCTCCCCCGAGTGAGTGTCTCGCTCAGGGGGTCGGCATTATAGCATAGTCTGCCCGATTATTGTCAACCTTGTTTAGGACCGGTCAAACATTACCCATTCACCGTTCAAAATTTACCGTTTACGATTTTTTAGAGTACCGCCTAATACGGTTTAAAACAGCTTGTAGACCTGCCATACCACCAGCACAGAGCGGATGGACCAAGCAATTGTGCGAACCCAGTTGGTTTGTACAAGCGCATTATAGGCATCCAATTTAAATCCGCTTGCAAGTTGATTATGAGCCGGTACCGACAAAAAGAATGTTGCGGCCCAGGCTACGATCACCAATCCTAGACCGATCCAAACCTCTGGCGCAGACACATTGACCGGCCGGTCAATTACAAAATAGGCGGCCGTACCCAACTCTATAAACATAGCGGGCAAAACAATCAACGTGATTAGGTAGTTGTGATCCGCATGATATTCCCTAAAAAGGGCATCTCCCACTTTGGCAAAAAGTGGATAGTGAACCACCTGAACCATCCAGATCAAACCGCACATAAAAATGGTGCTAAGCAGGTTGGCTAAAAAGGCAAGTTTGTCCATAAAAAATCTCCTATTAAAACTCCCAGCTAGCGCAGAAAGTTTACCAAGAGACTTTTATTGAACTGAAAATGATAAGCTAAATCAGATAAAACCGGAGCCCGGCAAAGCCCCTATTCATAAGCCAGCGTCTCACGCACACTAATGCGGGATGCTCGCCGAGCAGGAATATAACTGGCCCCGGCCGAAATCAGCAGAACACCAACGATCCACAGCCCAACGCCCCACCATGCATATGAATAAGTCAATTCGCTTTCAAGCAGATTTTGCCCCACGAGATTACTAATCCACCAGCCCAACGGATACGCAACGGCCGAGGCCAACACCCAGCTGAGCAGGCCGATAAACAACCCCTCAACCAACACCACACGCAAAATAGAGCGATCAGATGCGCCCACAGCTCGCATTATGCCAACTTCTTTCGTCCGTTCCAGCACGCTGATGCTCATGGTACCCATCAGCCCCAAGCCGCCAACAACCGCAATTAACACCGCCATCACCGCTAAAAGAACGCCAATAATATTAAATTGCGACACAATTTCTTCGCGGGTCTCGGCCGTTGTTTCAGCACCAGACACTTTAATCCCCATTTCTTCAAATCGTTCTTTTAACGCATCTGCCAATAAAGTTTGACTGACCGGATCATTTTGTTCAGCCACCACTTGTAGCCCAAAACTTTCACCAAACCGGCCGGTTTTCTTCCCCAAATAATCTTGATTCGCATACATCAACGGGCCAGTAAGCGTCGTGCGAACTTTGCCAACCACAACCCAATCTGTTTCTTTGCCTTCCAGTTTCAGATTGAGCACATCACCAACTTCAAGCCCCTCTTCACGAATCAGCACCTCTGATGAAATCACAAGCGCATTGCCGTCAGTTGGCTCTAGCCAGCGCCCTTCAGTCACGTTCGGTTTGATCACCTCGGTGTCGTAGTTCACGCCCAAAATAACAAGATTGTCACCTTCGGTCCCATCCGGCCGCACACGCCGCACCGACTCCCCAATCCAACTATCGGTAAAAGCCACACCGTCTACCGATTGAGCAATCGCATCTAACTCCGTCATGCGGTGGGCTTTATTAAAGTCCAAGCTGACATCATATGCAAAATAGGACAGACCATCCTCCAGCGTTGCCATCAGGCTGGCATAAACGCTGGTTACCGAGATAAAGACCGCTCCACCCAGAATCAGCGTAAACAGGGTCAAAGACAGTCGTACTTTACGCCGTACCGTGTTGCGCAAGGCGATCTTAACCGGCCGAGACAATCGCATCACGGTGCTCGTAATTGCGCTCATCGCCCGATCAACCCAACTGCCACCAAAGTCTCCGCCCCCTCCGCCGCTGTCACTCAATGCAATTCTAATTGGAATCAACGAGCCGCGAATAACCGGAATAAGGGATGCCAAAACTGGGATTGCCAAGCCAACCCCAATTTGCGCCCACAAAACAGAGGCAGGTAATGAAGCACCAGGCAAATCGAAATTAATCAATCCCGCTAAATAAGAAGAAAGTGCAAATGCAGCCCAGACACCGAGCGGCACGGCGATCAATAATGAGAGCAGTCCAAAAAAGACAACGTTGACGATATACATCGTAAACAACTGCTGCGATCTAGCCCCAATCGATTTCATAATGCCGATCTGCCGAATCTGTTGAGTGATAATGCTGTTGATGATGTTGACCACCAAAAAGCCGCTTAAAAACAAAATAAACGAACTTAAAATCCCCAGAATCGCCAGTAAAGCACCAACCGTTTGAGTCGCCGGATGTACACCAGGCTCTGGAATCCACACCCAGAAAACTTCTAGTCCCGCTTTTTCAAGCTTATTACGTACCGCATCAGAAACCGCTTTAACATGTTCGGGGGATGGATGAGGGCCATCGGTGTCATTCGTAACCCGAATTAAAATTTCATCGAATTCTTGCTCGCGCCCCAGCCAATCTAACATTTCAACATTGGTGTAGGCCAAAGCACGGCCGGAAAATTCAATCGGCTCTGTATCTAAGTCATGGATTGTGCCAGATACTTGTATCTCACGTCGACGGCCGTCGCTCAGCTCAATCACCAGCGTATCCCCGATTTCAGCATCAATAAAGGGCAGTGCCTTACGTTCCATCAGAATCGTTTTTGCCGGGGGCGGATAATCCCCTTCGACAGGCCAGACTTTGCTAATCGCCATATCGTCGAAATCAAGCAAAAAAGTCAGCCCCATTGGAACAGTTTCTTCATTCCCTTCATCATCCGTCTGGATAATTTGAACCGTAAACCCACGCTGAACCGCTACAGATTCAACGCCGTCAACCTGCTCAATCACAGGAATCATCTCTTTACTAAAGTTAGTTGGGTATATTTCCGCATGAGATGGATTGGTCTGATTCCACAACCGTGGAAGATCATCCTCTAACATGGTGTTGGTCCCCATGATCATACCGAGCGCAAAGACCCCTACAGCGATAGACAACACGACCATGGTTGTCCGGCCGCGATTTCCCCACAAATCTCTTATTACCTTACGCCAACGTGGTGCTACCATTCAAACCTCCAGCATCATGCTTCCCAAGATTTTTAGTTAACTACATTGACTTAGACCGAGTTTAGTGAAAAAAGTTTCAACAAAAAACGCCCCATCTGCTAAACATAACAGATGGGGCGTTTAAAGTCGGATCTAAATTAAGATCGGTTATTCTATTTTAAGGATTCTGGAGGCTCCAGCGAAATGTCTCCACTATTAGCGACAGCTGTCTCTCCTGCAACTTCAGCTTCAATCTCGGCCAACTCTTCTTCGGGCGAAATTTCTTCAGACAAATCTAGTTTTGAGTCGATGGCTTCCTCAACCTCTTCAAAAAGATCCTCTTCGTCTGAATCAACAGCGTGCATGAATGTGCTAACTTCTGTTGGCATACCCAGCATTTCCGCCTTTGCCAAATCAATCGTCATCGTACCGTCTTCGTTGCCGGTGTCTACAATCGCCGGCCGGGCTATGGCGCGGTTGTCTGCGATGGGGCCAGTCACGGAGACTTTTGCCAGCGAGAATCCGGTGATCTTCCCTTCTGCATTCAGAATCATATCGCCCAGTGTCGCCAATTTTGTACCACCTGGGGTGTCAATCGGCCGGCCGATGATCTCTGTCAAACGGACCCAGCCGTCGATTGGATTTTCGCGACTATTCGTTACAGATTCAGATGACTCGATCAAAACCGCGTCTACCCCATAAACAACAACGCTTTCGCGTGGGATGTAGACAGTTTTCCGGCGAATCATTCCCTCACGAGCGATAAATATGCCATTTAGCTGAGACAGTTCAGCATCAAGGAGTAAATCCTTTACTTTGCCCAACTGCCGTCCCTCGTTGGTTGTAACAATCCATTTTCCAATAATATCTTTGCCGAGTCTCATGAATACTCCAGATTTGTATTTTTACGATTGCAACTGCGGTCATTAGCAAGTGTGCAGCATTGAAAGTGATCGATGTTGCCAACAACAGTTGCATTAGCTATGCTGCAACGGATGCGTATAGGTCGCATTATAAGCCAAAATAACCCAAAAAAAAGGAAATCTGTTTACTCTAAGCACAATCCTGACACACAAAATTTTGTCTCTAAGTAAAATGTAATGCTGAATTGACCTAAAATCCTTAAATTTGTATAATTTTGGGCCGAATAACTGGTGATCCGCACCACCAG
>JAHDEN010000309.1 GCA_020628815.1 Chloroflexota bacterium
CCCCGACAAAGATGCCAATCACCACCGTAATGGCGGCCGCCGTTGCCCCCACAAGTAAGGTTGAGTCAGCACCGTCTATGAGCCCGGCAAGCAAATCTCGTCCCAAATAATCTGTGCCGATGGGAACCCGATCGGTGTCAGTGCCCGGTGCAGTCAACGGCCGCCACACAATTTTGAACGGATCGACATCGTACAAATACGGGCCAAGCAGGGCGAAAAGGAGCACACCCACAAACATGATGAGCCCAAAAACGGCCGCTTTATTGCGCACAAACATGCGCCACGCATCCCGGCCGGGACTGAATGCGTTCTCTGGGATTGTTGAGTCAATTAATGTTGTGTCTGCCATTTCTGAGTGTGAAGTGATAAGTTTGAAGTAGGGTACTCCCTCTTCAGTCTTATCACTTTTTACTTTCTACTTGTTACGTTCTACCGTCTGCTAAATCAATCCGCGGGTCAATAAACTGATACGCGATGTCGGTCAAAATATTAGCCCCGATTACCATCACCGATGAAAAGAGCAGAATGCCCAGCACGGTAGGAAAATCTCGACGCAAAATAGAGTCAAATGCTAGGGTGCCGATGCCGGGCCAGTTGAATACCGTTTCAACCAAAATCGCACCCGAGAGCAACGAGCCGAACTGCAAACCGGCAATCGTCACCACGGGCAAAACGGCGTTACGTAGTGCATGTTTACCCACCACGCTGACCTCGCTTAACCCTTTTGAGCGAGCGGTGCGAATGTAGTCAGATTCAAGCACTTCAAGCATGCTGGCACGGGCCAAGCGGCTGTACTGGGCAAGGAATATGATTGCGAGGGTAGAGGCGGGTAGCACGAGGTGATACGCCACATCAAGCGTATGCTCCCACCAGCTCCCTTCCAGCAAAATGTCCCGCATCCCGTTCACCGGGAAGATCGGGAACCAACTCGCTAGCAGAATCACAATCATCAGGCCGGACCAAAAAACCGGCAGCGAGTAGCCGACCAGCGACAAAACGGTGACGATGTTGCTAAAAAATCCGTCCGGTTTGCGGGCCGTCATCACCCCTAAAAAAGTTCCCCCAACAATGGCCATAATCAATGCGGTAGATGCCAACAAAAGGGTCGGCCATAGGCGGGTTAAAATGAGGTCTAAAACGGGTGTATTGTAGAAAAATGAAATGCCTAAGTCCCCTCTCACGGCCCGGACCAAATAGACGTAAAGTTGCGTGTACCACGGCTGGTCAAGCCCGTAGGCGGCCCGAATTGAGGCGAGCATTTCTTCGGTTGCGCCCCCCATCTCTCCTGCAATTACCTCGGCCGGATCTCCCGGCGCAATGTGAATCAGCAAAAAATTGAGGATGATTACAACGAGTATCAGCAACACTGCGTTCAGTAATCTTCGGCCGATCGATTTTAAAGTTTCCATTTTTCCAAATCCTAAATTTCTCTGTGCGCGCAGGATTGTGGTCCAAAAAATTCATATAGGCAAGTGAATGCAAATTTTGCCTATACCACCGCTTGATTTGCCTCTCGTGTGTTTCTTAGCAGATTTTAGCAGCAGGATTTTGGGACTTAAGCGATAAGCAAAACAGAACGTGCTTTAGCGGCCGGTATCCAGCAGAGGAAACGCACTCAACAGATGAGGCTGTGCAATAAGGAAAGGCTCTTCAGTCACATGTCTACGGGTCAACAATGACGGGTGATTTACTCCTGTTAAAGCCAAAGCGGTTTCTAGCTCATGCTGGAGTATTTCTAACATGCGTGTCACCCCATCCTGACCGGCCGCCGCCAGCGCCAAGCAGTACAACCGGCCGATCCCAACCGCATCAGCCCCCACGGCCAGAGCTTTCACAATATCAGTCCCCCGCATAAACCCGCCGTCTACAAACAACTTTGTATCACCGACTACCGCCTCAACAATCTCACTCAACCCATCCAGCGTCCCTTGAGCATGGTCAAGCTGACGACCCCCATGATTCGAAACATAGACCACATCAACGCCGTGTTCAACCGCCAAGCGGGCATCTTCGGCTGAAGCGACCCCTTTTAAAATGATGGGGAGCTGGCAATTGCTCCGAATTCGGCCGATGTCCTTCCAAGTCAACTCAGCTTGGTGTTTCGCTTTGGGTGAAAAAATTTTGCGCCACGGCTTCTCAAAACGACGCAGCATATCACGCTCTCGTCGGCCGTAAACGGCGCTGTCAACAGTCAGACACAGCGCATCAAAACCGATATCCTGCACCATCTGAACCTGATCATCAACCCATTTTTTATCACCCTGCACATACAGTTGATACCCCGCATCGTGAGTCGTTGCAGCCCGCATTTCAGCCGGTTTGTATTCAGACAAAGACCCAAAAAACATCGGCAACCCCGCACTGCCAGCCGCAGCCCCAGCCGCTGAATCAGCATCTTTGTGAAAGCGATGCAAAGCACCCACAGGAGCCAGAAAGATCGGAAGGCTCGCTTTACGCTTTAAAATTTTAGTTTCTGTTTCTAAATGGCTGACATCGACCAAAACCCTCGGCCGCAAAGCACGGCGCTCAATAGCAGCACGATTCCGTAAAATCGTCGCTTCAGATTCAGCCCCGCCAATCAAATAGTCTTTGGCAATCGGATCAAGTGCGGCCAGTCCAGCCGCTACGATCTCTTGCTGAACCACAAAATCGGGATGATTGTCTTTCATAATTTTTCCAATACCTATTCAAAAGATTGACGGTGATCAAATAAAAATAGGCCAGCAAATCGGCAGATCGATGATTTGTACCATCGACCTACCAAATGCTGGCCTACGAATTACTAATTCGGTCTACCGATCAACTACTCTTTATCGATATAAACCTCATCCATCGGAGCCATAGCACCCCAAATGGTAACGGGGACATTCTTGACCCAAGATTGCGAAGCGGTCCAGTTTGGCATGGTGTTAATCCAGTAAACTGGCAGTTCATCCGCCACGATCTCTTGGAAATCTTGATACAGAGCGATACGAGCCGCATCGTCTGTCTCTTTAGCCGCTGCATTCAACAATTCATCAACTTCTGCGTTGGCGTATTGCTGGGTGTTTGACCAAATCACACCTTCAACGATGTTGCTGCTTAGGTATGTCCGGTGAACACCGATCACTGGGTCACCCCAGTTAAACAAAATGTCCATTGTGAGGTCGAAGTCGTAGGTGCTAACCCGGCCGGCCCATGTTGGGAAGTCTGGTGCCGCACGCACTTCAATCTCAATACCAACTTCAGCCAATTGTGACTTGAGGTACTCAGCCACATTTTGTTGCTGTTCAGCGGGTCCTGGAATGTAGTCGATGGTTAGAGCAAAGCGGTTGCCGTCGCCGTCGGCCGGGAATCCAGCTTCGTCGAGAAGGGCGTTCGCTTGATCTAGGTCAAGGTCGTAGTGCTCAACGTCTGACGTGGCAAATGGGCTATCTCCGTGGATTGGACCATATGCAGGACGCGAGTAGCCGCCGTGCAACGCCTCGGTGATAAAGTCACGATCGGTCGCATACGCAATCGCTTGACGCACACGCACATCACCCAAAATTGGATGTTGGGTGTTAAACGCCAACCAGTTGATCGCACCGACGGCCGCATACCCTTCATCTGTGATATTGATGTCAGGATTTTCATCCAAACGGGCGATATCGCGTGAGCCGGACACGAACGACATCAGGTCGATGTCTCCGTTCTCCATCTCAATCATCGTGCTGTTGTTATCAGGGTTAATCTTGATAACGATGGTGTCTAGATACGGCCGACCTTCGATGAAGAAGTCGTCGTACCGATCCATGATGATGCTTTCACCAGGAACGTATTCCCGCAATTGAAATGGACCTGAACCGATCACATCTTCGGTGTTGCGTGGATGTGTCTTGATGTCTTGCCCATCGTTGTAGATGTGTTCTGGGATAACGGGCAAAAGTGCAGATGACATCGCCAACAAAATGGCTGGATGCGGATGCTCAAGGTTGATGATTACAGTGAAATCATCAGGGGTCTCAACGTCGGTTACAGGAGCGTACATCGCACTAAATGGATGGTTGGCCTGAACCGTTTCGATTGAGAACTTCACGTCTTCAGACGTAATCGCTTCCCCATCATGGAAAGTCGCGCCCTCAACCAAGTTCAAGGTGACAGACAAGCCATCATCAGCCACTGACCAGCTTTCAGCCAAATATGGTTGCGGGTTCCAGTTTTCGTCGTAACGGAGTGGAGCCGCAAAAAGCTGGGTGCCAGGAATCGCGGTGCCTGTTCCAGATTGAACAGCCGGGTTTAAATGACGTGGGTTGCTCGCCGCGCTGGTCACAAGCGTACCGCCGCGTGGAATTCCATCGTCCATCATTTCGCCATCACTGTCGTCCATCTCAGCCATAGCAGCTTCGATAACGCCAGCACCTGGGGTGTAGAT
>JAHDEN010000310.1 GCA_020628815.1 Chloroflexota bacterium
GCGAAAGAGAGCCAAGAATCCAAAAAATAATCGGCAGCCTCAAGCCCATACAGACTGACTAAATTCAGCCTGCAATGTGCCACATCAACCATGGCAGGCCCGACACAGCCATTAACCCAATCGACAACGCCACTCACTTGGCCGTTTTCCCACAACACGTTTGTGGGGTGATAATCACGGTGTAAAAGCACTTGGGGCATCTCGGGTGCTGGCTGTTGCAAACGCTCAATCAGCCCTTCAAAAGCTTTAGGCTGATGGCTCCACTCGGGAACAACCAGCTTTTGGGGATCAAACCAATGTTTGTATTGCCAAGCAAACTCTCCCACAGGCAGTTGGTGGATTTGGTGCAACGTTTTGGCCAGCTGCCGCAGCCAATCTTCAAAATCTGATGGATTCAGCTCAACACGCCCAGCTATCTTGCTCATCAGCACGGCCGGATACGTGGTCTCTTCTCCCGTTTCGTCAAATGCAATGATGGCTGGTGTTACCACAGATGCCCGCGCAACCTGCTCTAAAACAGAGGCTTCATGCAGCGCTAAATCTGGCTCCATTGCCAACCAATCCTTCAAATGAAACAGCCGTAACACAAAATGATCACCTGCAACTGTTTCAAGATCAAATAAAATAGCCGATGTGCTCCCCATAAGCTGAACGGCCGACTTAATCTTTTGTTTGAGCTGATATTCACACCAAGCTAAAGCATTTGGCGGACAAGTAAAGTTTTGAGACGATTGTTGAACCATGCTTAAATGGTAATTGAACCTGATATGAAAAACCATTCTTCTGAACGCTTAAAAACCGAGTTTTTCGCCCGCAACTGCCGCATTGTGGCCCATAATCTGTTAGGGAAAACGTTGGTGCATCAAGTGAGAGAAGAAATCTTGGCGGCCAAGATTGTTGAGGTTGAAGCCTATTGCGACTTTCATGAGCCAGACCTAGCCTGCCACGGTAGCCGCAACAATGGCAGGCCGACCAAAAGAACCAAAGTCATGTTTGGGGAAGCGGGCCATATTTACGTTTATTTAAATTATGGCATTCACTGGCTGTTTAATGTGGTAACTGGCGAAAAAGATTGCGCCAGTGCAGTCTTGATTCGGGCGGTTGAACCGATTTCTGGGCTTGAAACCATGGGACGTAACCGGAACAATCAGCCGCAAAAAAACTGGACCAATGGCCCCGGAAAATTAACAAAAGCGATGGAAATAAATCAATCCCATAACCAGCAGAATCTTTGTCGGCCAAACAGTGTTATATGGATTGAGGCCAACGACAGCGTGCCGGTTGATCAAATAGGTTGTGGCCCGCGTATCGGCTTAGGCAAAACACCAGAACCATGGAAATCGATGCCATGGCGATATTGGATAAAAAATAATCCGCATGTCTCGACCTGACAAAATTGGCGGAATGAATTGGAGAACAAATGAAATTACTTGAAGGGAAAAAGGCTTTAATTTTTGGCGTCGCAAATCAGCGGTCAATTGGATGGGGAATCGCCCAGCAGCTCCACGCACATGGGGCTGAAATCGGCTACAGCTATGCTATGGAGGCGCTTGAAAAACGTATCTATCCACTTGCAGAGCAGACCAATTCAACTTTTGTTGAAAAATGCGATGTAACCAGCGATGAAGAGATAGACGTGGTTTTTGCAAAAGCAAAAGATCATTTTGGGCAGATTGACATTCTGGTTCACTCAGTAGCCTTTGCAAAACAAGAAGATTTAAAGGGCAGATTCCATATGTCTAGTCGTGATGGGTTTGCGCTGGCGATGGATATTAGTGCTTACAGCCTGATTGCACTTTCACGCGCGGCTTTGCCGATGATGCCCCCGGGCAGCTCGATTATGGCGATGAGCTATTACGGTGCTGAAAAAGTTGTGCCAAACTACAATACGATGGCGATCGCAAAATCTGCTCTTGAGTCTGTGACCCGCTACTTAGCGGCCGATTTGGGGCAAGAAGGAATTCGAGTCAATTCAATCTCGGCCGGACCGATTAAAACATTGGCAGCGGCCGGTATTAGCGGCTTCCGCAAGACATTGTCATATGTGGGCGAGCGAACTCCACTAAAACGCAACGTTGACCAAACAGACGTCGGTAAAACGGCCCTGTACCTTGCCAGCGACCTGAGCAGTGGTGTTACCGGCGAAAACATCTACGTCGATGCGGGCTTCAACATTATCGGCATGCACAAAGAAGACGACATGTAATGTGTTTTTAGGTTTGCTTGTCTAACAAAAACCCACCCACTATACTGAATTGTTGGGAAGCAACTTGGTGTTTTTTCTAAATCGCACCAGCTTTCAAAAATTTAAATTTCTTTATAACTCTTATTAGGAGTAGCAGAGGGATCGGCCCAACGAAGCTACAGCAACCGGTTTAATATTAATCTTAAGATTAAACATTGAGCATAGGTGCTAAATCCGGCAGAGCAATCTGGCAGATAAGAGGATACATTCTAAAGTGTAACCTCCTGCCCTCGGCCGGAGGTTTTTTTTTGCCAATTACCCAAGCTACAAAATTTTTAAAAAAGTAGAGGATCATCACAATGAGTACAAGTTTTATGACTTCACCCAGCCTCCTGTTCACATCTGAATCTGTGACAGAAGGCCACCCTGACAAAATGTGCGACCAAATCAGCGATGCTGTATTAGACGCATGTTTTGCTCAAGACCCAATGAGCCGTGTTGCATGCGAAACCGCAATCAAAACCGGTTTTGCCATGCTTTTAGGGGAAATTACAACCACAGCCCAACTAAACTATGACGAAATCGTGCGCGAAGCGATCAACGGTATCGGCTTTGATCACAGCGACAAAGGATTTGACGGAAGCACCTGTGGTGTTCAAGTTGCCGTAGCCGCTCAGAGCCCAGACATTGCCCAAGGTGTTGATGACGCATTAGAAGTGCGTGGGAAAGGGATGGATGATGTTGATAAAGTTGGTGCTGGTGACCAAGGAATGATGTTTGGTTACGCATGTAACGAGACTGACACCCTGATGCCATTGCCAATCTACTTGGCGCATAAACTAACCCACCGCTTGGCACAAGTTCGCAAAGATGGCACATTGCCATGGGTTCGGCCTGACGGAAAATCACAGGTTACTGTTGAATACTCACACGGAAAACCTGTCAGCATTCCAACTGTGTTGATCTCAACCCAACATGCCCCTGAAATCAGCGAAAAAGAGATTCGTGAAGCGATTATCGAAGAGGTATTCAAACCGATTTTGCCTGCTGACTTGGTAAGCGATGCGATCGAATACTATGTGAATCCAACCGGCCGTTTTGTTGTTGGTGGCCCAATGGGTGACGCTGGATTGACCGGCCGCAAAATCATCGTAGACACCTACGGTGGGATGGGTCGCCATGGTGGTGGCGCATTCAGCGGGAAAGACTGCACAAAAGTTGACCGCAGCGCGGCTTACGCAACACGTTGGGTTGCGAAAAACTTGGTAGCAGCTGGCTTAGCTGATCGTTGCGAGGTTCAAGTAGCCTACGCAATCGGTGTAGCTAAACCGATGTCAATCAACGTTGAGACGTTTGGCACCAGCAAATTGTCAAACGAAGAACTTGTTGAAATCATCAACAACAACTTCGACTTGCGCCCAGGTGCGATCATCCGTGATCTTGACCTACGTCGCCCAATCTATCAACAAACCGCAGCTTACGGTCACTTCGGCCGTGACGACATCGAACTTCCTTGGGAAGACACCAGCCGTGCGGCTAACTTGAAATAATCAAGCCGAAACCGCAGTAAAATAGAATTTGGAAAGGGTTAAGGATGGTTCCTTAACCCTTTTTTTGTTTCTATTTCTGGCTCTCTATGACATACTTTTTGGTAGGAAACTTTAAATGTCGGCCCCGCATCAAGCCCAATCTTATTCGTGAGAGCAAAAAGATACTCAAGATCTACACTTAAACCTACACAAAATTTGAACAACTGAAGCACCCTGATTGATTCAAACCATATATCCTGAAAACTTAGACAAGGACAACCAAATGAAAAAATATTTGTATAGCAGTTTTTTGCTTATTATTCTATTTTTGATGACATCTTGCGCAACGGCGCTAGATAGGGCCAGCCAAGCGGTTGAGGAAGGGAATTACGATCAAGCCTTAATTGAGTATGATGCGGCCCTAGCAGAAGAGTTGTCGGGCGAAGATAAATTTGCAGCGCTTACCGGCCGCGCATGGGTTTATAACCAACAGGGGAAAACGACCGATGCTTTGGCCGACTATGCAACCGCACTAACGGTCACAAACGACGACGGAGCCCCGGCTGGGGACATTCGCAGCGTTTATCGCAGCCGCATTG
>JAHDEN010000076.1 GCA_020628815.1 Chloroflexota bacterium
GTTGGTACCCGATTCTGTACAGCGTCCCCATGCGTTTGCTCACCATGCCCTACTTCTTGCTCATCGAAAAGCTCAACCGCACCACGTCGATTACGTTTTTTGCTCGGCGCGATACAGCCTAAATCCGATTAGCCCAAATATAAATTCAAGAATGAGCCAAAGCAGTCGGGAGGCGATCACAAAAATTAAGGCGATAGAATTCGGCATCATGGTGCCTAGTAGCAACCAGAGCGAGACTTCTTGCACGCCGATATTGGTGAATGTAAGCGCTCCGATCAGCGAAAGGGTAACCGCCAGCGACCACATCCCGATCACCTGGGGGAGTACGGCGAGTTCGAGTGGAAATGCTGAGGAGATTAGGCCAAAAAGGACGATGCCGCCTAATATCCAAGTGCCGCTATAAACGCACAGCCAGCGGAGTGAGTCGAGCCATCCCAAGGTCATCGTCTCATCAGATCGGGCCAAACGAGTCCAAATGCGACTAATAATCCGTGGATGGATCAAGATCAAACAGGCGATACCGAGCGGATAAATGAGCCAAGATTGACTTACTTGGGTAATCACGTCGGCCGAATATTGCCAAAACGGGATGGATACAATGGTGACGATTAGCCCTGACAACAGAATCATGACCAGTTCTAGTCCAAGCACCATCGAGATTTGGCTTTTAGAAATATCGAAGCGTTCATAGGCCACCATGCGGTAAGCCAGATGCCACACGTTCCCCGGAATTCTCTTGGACAGGTTAGACTGCCACCAGATCGCCATATTTTTTTGTGTTTCTGGGTAGCCGGTGAGCCGTTTGATGAGTAGGTGCCAGCCAAATGCGCCCAAGAGCATGGCCGTGCTCAAGAACAAAAAGGTAAGCCCCATCCAACGATAATCAAATTGCCAATTTTCAGTCAGGATCGTTTCGCGCTGGTTGTATAAAATTCCACCGGCCGCCGCCAGCGTGACTAAGGCAAACGATATATTAATAAGTCGACTGTAGCGGCCCCCCAAAACCCTCCGGACCCAAGAAAATCCCTTTTCCCAAAAATGTTTAATATTTTCAGCTAGTGCAGCCATGTTTGGGTTATGCCGGTTTGCGGCAGATGTAGACAAAACAAAGCGCAAGGTTTAGCGGGACAAATGGTTTGAGTGCCAAACGGAGGAGTTTTTTGGGATTGCGAAGATAGAGTTTCCAATCATCCGCCGTAACTGGAGTCTCTTGTTCATATTTAACTGTGTCGATAATTTCGAGCCCGTCTTGCTCTAACAGATCTTGCCATTCGTAGCGGGCCATGTACCGTTGCAGCGGCTGGTTATCGACGCTGGTACGGCCGGTGTTTTTGGCAACCAGCATGGTGTGCAAAATGCTAAAGCTGTTGGGTAGCAGTACAACCGCATGACCGCCTGGTTTTAACACGCGGGTCATCTCGCTTACGGCCGCGTCCATATCAAAATAATGTTCAAGACTGCCGATGTTGCTCACTACGTCAAAAGAATCATCAGCAAAAGGCAAAATTTGGCTGTTTCCCACCGTCAAGCCTTTCACACCTTTATGGCCGCCAGTTGTCACGGCCGACTGAGATAAATCTAACCCGCTACTGATTGCGCCAAACCGGTTGCATAAATCAACCACCTGCCCTTGCCCACACGACAAATCTAAATGTCTGTCATTTTTCTTGATCGGCAACAGGCTAAATATCCAATGATAGAACGAGTCTGTTTGAGCAATCGTCACATCTTGGTCATAAATGCCGTTATAAGATGATCGGCTATCATCTTCTGTTTCAATATCCGGTAGCCGTATTTCAAAAATTATTTCTGGCTTTCGATCGTCTTTTGATCCCATAGTACAAAATTATACAAACCGTCGGCCGCATGACACATTAAGTTACATATATATTCATTTGCGATCAGACCTGATTTATCGCTTTGAAGATGAATATTGGCTCGGTTTGTTGGTTAAATTACAATAGCCCAAATTTTAGTAAATATGGGTAGCAAATTATATGGCAGATCTAACCAAAGCTCATGGGATCGAAACAGTCTCTTGTAATCAGTGTGGCGATAGCTCAACCACACTTAAATTTAAGGTGCCGGTTCGTGAGGACCAAAAGGGCGTTTATGGGCAAGATGTCTGGGACATTGTCGAATGTACCAATTGCGGCCTTGTTTATACCAATCCCCGGCCGGATGCGGCTGCACTTGATGTATTTTATGAGTTTGTTAGTGATTGGGATTACCAATACATTCAAGATTGGTTTATAGCCAATGCTGATCTGCAACGGCCGACATGGAACCGCTACTTGGATCTGGTTTTAGCCCAACAGCCAACGGGCAAGCTGTTAGACGTTGGCTGTGGGGCCGGTACATTTTTAGTTGAGGCCAAAAAAGCAGGATACGATGTATATGGGCAAGATGTGGCCCCCTATTTCATTGAGTATTCTCAAAAAGAGCAAGGGCTTCCCATCTATGCAGGGGATTTGGACGATTTAGATTTGCCACACAATAATTTTGATGTGGTAACTGCTTTTGATGTGATTGAGCATCATCCTGACCCCAGCAAACTTTTAAAGCAGATGCATGATTTAGCCAAACCCGGGGGGTACATTTTGATTAGTACCCACGATATCGGTAATTTTTATGCAAAACTACATGGTGACAAGTGGCGCCACTTGCTACCGATTGGTCATTTAACCTACTTCACACGGGACTCGCTAAAAGCGATGATGCGTAAAAATAATATCGAGCCGATTAAAGAAGGGGGAATTCACACGGTTAATAACAATCGACTAATTGAGATCAAAAATAAAATTCAGCAATTCGGCCGGGTTATTCTGCTTCGCTCCTTAATTTTATTAACCTACAAACCGCTTACTCAACGATTTAGCGCATTAACCAATTGGGAGATTAATTTGAAAGGTGGGGTTTTGACCCACAAAAAGCTGCTAACCCGTGTAGGAACTCAAATTATCATGGACGATGACATGGTGATTTTGGCCAAAGTGACCAAAACCGCCTGATTTGTCGCTTTTTCCCATTAATCCCCGTCAATACTCCCCAGAATTCCAATTTTAATCCCCGTATTAACCCGTTTCCTCGAGTAATTACCCCTCTACTAATCCAATCGGGTTATTGAGTTATCTCCATTCTAATTCATAATACAGTCAGATATTTTGATAGACATGCGCACTTTCTGCGTGAAATTAGTTTTGGAGAAACACATATCATGAAAAAAATCACAGCACTCTTAATTGCAGGTATCATCGCAATGCTAACCGTATCTATGGCTAGCGCGCAGATCGATACTTATTCATCTGGGTTCCAAATCCAGAACCAAAGCAGTAACACTGCAACCGTTGTTATTCAGTACATTAACCAAGATGGTACGACCAACGCTACTGTTGAAGATACTATTCAACCTAACGCTTCAAAAACCTATTTCCCAATTGGTGCAGATGCAGGTTTCAACGGTTCAGTTGTAATCTCTTCTAACGAATCAATCGTTGCTATCACCAATGTTTTGGGTAACGGCTTCGACTTCGGTGCTAGCTACGAAAGCTTTAGCGCTGGCGCTTCAACCGTTTCACTACCATTGGTAATGAAAGGTAACTTCGGATTCAACACTTGGTTCAACGTTCAAAACGCATCTTCACCAGATTCTGGTTCAGCTGTAAACGTTACCATCGATTATCCTGGTACCTCTTGTTCTGAGACAGCTACCATCCAACCTGGTGCAGCTGCTACCTTCGACCAAAGCGCAAACACCTGTTTGGCTGACGGATTCGTTGGTTCAGCTAACATCACCGCTACCGGCGGCGACGTTGTTGCTACGGTAATGCAAGTTGGTCCAGCTCAGTTGTTGGCTTACAACGGTTTCACTGGTGGTTCAACTAACCCAGTTATGCCTTTGGTTCAAGCAAACAACTTTGGCTTTGCGACTGGTGTCCAAATTCAAAACACGGGTACAGCTTCAACTGATGTTACCGTTTCTTACGCTCCTGGTACTTCAGGAACCGCATGTACAGAGACTCAAACAATCGCAGCTGGTACATCAGCTACCTACGCTTTGAACTCGACATGTGCCGCTCCTTCATCAGCACAATTTGTTGGTTCAGCTTCTGTTACAGATAACAGCAGTTCACAACCACTTGTGGCGATTGTTAACCAAACAAACTTCACCAACAAAGGTTCTGCGTACAACGCATTGAATGAAAACACAGCATCTGCTTCTGTTGCATTCCCATTGATCATGCAAGACAACTTCGGCTTCTTCACTGGATTCAACGTTTATAACGCTGGTTCAGCCGCTGCAAGCGTAACTTGTACCTTCAGTGCTGGAACAAATGCTCCTGCTTCAATCACCACTAACATTGCAGCTGGTGCATCATTCACCGCAGTACAAGGCGACTCTGGTCAATATGTAGGTTCTGCAACTTGTACCGCTACCGGTGGCTCACTATTAGGTGTAGCTAACGAGCTTGGTTCAGGTACTGGTGACGACTTCTTCGCATACATCGGGTTCAACCAATAATACGAAGCTAACTTAACTAATGGGGGCAGGTTTTCGGACCTGCCCCTAACACACAAGAAAGTGCGCATTTCAAAATAGATTATAATTTTCGACCAACCCCACTTATGTGGGGTTGATCGTTTTATAGACCCGAAATATGAACACTAAATTTCAGAGTAAATTCTTAATTACCTTATCCTTTGCATTTTTCTTATTTATTCTTGTGGGGTGTGGCAATACGCCCCAGCCAAACCAAGGCCCGGAGATTTCGGTTCAGATCGATCCTGATTTGGCCACAAAAGCTCCTGATCCTACTCCGGCACCTGTCGAAGCATCTGGTCTAGAAGTGGCAGCGCCAGAATCTGCAGTCGCTAGTGGTGCTTATCCAGAACCTGGAGCAGAATCTGTTGCAGGCTATCCCGAACCAGTTGAAGAGGGTTCTGCGGAATTACCAAATCCAGAGCGGAATGTAGAAGTCCTTAGCCAAGAGACTGGTTCTGTAGGTGGTGTTTTGGTTCGTGAGCTTGATAATGGTGGATACCAATCTGTGGTGCCACTTGACTTGTTCCTAGCCGAGATGATTTTGGACAGTAATGGCCAAGCGATGTTTGTGGGTAAAACTGATAACTCGCCGAGCGCAAACTTATTTGAGACTGGCGTATTCATTTTTCAGAATGTTGTGCCAGATACCTACGCGCTTATTATCGATTTGGGATTTTCTCAATTTCCAATTAATGATGAGAATGGTGAGATTCGCCTGATAGAGGTTGTGCCTGGTGAAGCTCTTGACTTGGGTCAGGTGTTCATACAGTTGCCTGAATAGTCAGCCTCTAAAGCTACAAACAAAAAAGCCCGGTCTGGTTAAATCAACCAGACCGGGCTTTTTTGTTTGTAGCTTAGATTAAATTTAACTTAGCCTAAAGGGATCAAGATGGGGGTAAAACCTTGGAGCAGTAGCCTATTCCCGTGGTGCATAAAGGGCATTACGGCATGCGCTATAGTCGTCGCCCAAAACAACGCGATACTTGTAAGGGGCTAATTTGCCTGAAATTAGCTCGATTTCCCCTAACCGCACCCCAAAGATCCAACTGACTAGATTACTGTAGGATCCCTTGAAATTTTCGCCGTAATATTCTATTTGGATCGGCTCAGTCGCCTCAACTTTTTCATCTGATACGATTGGGATGATGCCGAACCATTCTAAAGTGTCAGCGACGATTTGGGTTAGCTCCGGATTGGTTGATCCGTTAACGATTTCAATCGTGATGGGGGAGCGTGCTGATTGATTGAGCTCAGACACGTCGTATAAGCGAGAAAAGGTCTTGCGAGCTTCATCTGGCACTAAGCGTGAGACTGAGGCTCCAGAGTCAGGGATCGCATACCCTTCGATTTCTCCCCGCGTAAGTGACAGGTGCTGGATTCCGTTTTCTTGCACAGAGCTAGCGACGGCCGCCAATTGTAGCGCTTTGCCCAGATCCATATCTGTTGTAACCGTTTCTTGGAATGAATTCCAAACGGCCGGTGCTTGGGCAATCAGATTTAAATCGGTCCCTTTTTCAAAGATGGCGTCGATAAGCTGTTGCTGGCGTCGGCCGCGGTCAAAATCGCTGGTTGTACGACGCGAGCGTGCGTACCATAGCGCCGTGAACCCATCCATTTGATGCACACCCGGTTCTAAAGTGAACATCTCCCAATTGTCCTCTTCGTCAATATCTAAGCCCGGCTGTTTTAGAATCCAGTCAGTTAATTGACAGCTATTTACAACCTCAACTCCTCCCAACGAATCGACGATCCCTTCAAACCCTGAAAAATCAATCTGAGCATAATAATGGATCGGAATCCCAAAATTATACAGAACCGTATCTTTTAATAGCTGAATTCCGCCCCCTTCATACTCAATTTGGTTGCCGTGGGCATAAGCGGTGTTGATCCGGGTGTTTGCCCAGCCAGGGACAAATACATACAGATCACGCGGAATAGAGAGGAGAGAGGCGGTCCCTTGATCACGATTGATCGAGGCGATCAGAAGCGAGTCGGTACGAATAGAGGTTTCTGGATCTTCGTTATTTGGGGAGTCGCTGCCGATCAACAAAATATTGGTGACCCCCTTTGGCATTTCGATAAGAGCAACGGGGGTGGGAATGCCGTCAGCCTCTAGCTGTTCAGCATCAAATTCGTCAAAGGTTTCGATAACCGGGGTCGGGGCACTTGTCGGGGTGTTTTCCGGCCGGGCGGTGGGGACGGCCGTGGGGGTTAACGAGGCCCCTGGCGGAGGGGTATTGGTGATCGTTGGAAACGGGGTAAACGTATTGGCCGGGGTGACAGTTGGATCCAGCGTAGGCAAGCTCGCAACATCAGTTTCATCCCGTGATCCACCCTGGAGACCTCGATCATTTTGCGCTGTTGATATTGAAACAGGTGCCTCATTTGCAGACAGCCGTATCCAAAATGCCCCAAAAATGATGGCCAAAAAAATGATAAAAGCGAGGGCAAACGTGGTAAATCTACTCTTCATGGTTTCAGGTCAACCGATCGTTCTGAGGGTTGAGGATTATAGCTTTTCGCCGAACTGAGATTCGGTACGTAGAAAAACGATATATCCAGTGATAAAGATTATGAGCGCCGTAACAAAAGTGCGTAACCAAAAAGGAAACGACATTGAAACAGGGCCGAGGCTTGTTGTTGTTCCCCAAAGCACCGTGCGATACCCATCGACAATTGAAGCCATCGGGTTGACCCAGCGCATCACAACGGCCGGATTAAACGTGATGCCCAACAGTGTTACTGACGCACCAAAGCGGTCGAGCGGATAGAAAATCGGGGTGAGAAAGAACAAAGCCAGCAAGGCGACATCTAGCACCATCATAATGTCTCGGTAGAAGACATTAATAGAGCCAAATAGCAGCGCAAGGCCAACGGTTAAAAGGATTTGTGTAAATAGAATGGGGATAACCCATAGTGCGTGAATGGTCAGCGGCAAACCTGAGCCATACAAGAAAACGAGCAGAATCAAAAAAGCGAATCCAAAGTTGACCAGCTCGGAAAAAATTGCTGAAATAGGGAGCAGCTCCCGTGGGAAATAGACTTTTTTTATGAGGACCGAATTGGCTAAGAACGAGTTTGTACCTAAGCGCAACGCCCCATTAAAAAAGTTCCAGGGGATGAGGCCGACTAAAAAGAAGACGGAAAATTGACGGATCGAGTCGTCCCCAAATGCGACGGTAAACACGAGGCTGAATACAACCATCATGAATAGCGGGGTTAACAGGCTCCAAATCACACCCAATAAAGAGTTACGATAGCGAATTTTGATGTCGCGGATGATCAAATTTTGGGTTAGATATTTGAACTGCCACATATCGCGTATGCGGGTCCAAACATCTTTTTTTGTTTGATTACCTCTAATTACCAAAATTGTTTCCTCTTCTTGGTGGGCCGCCCGGTATGTGTTTGACCGGTTTAGTCTTGATAGCCGACGATGGTTTAGTGTTTTTGATCAGTCAACAGTTGCTAGAACGCACTACCAATCCCGGCCGAAAATCTGCCAGATAGCGGTTGCCAGATCGCAAACCGGTAGCGATTATAAAGTTGCGAGCAAAATCAACAAAGCAGTCTCATAGAACTGTGACTATTTGGTTGCTAAATTGACAAGGTGTCTATCTATTATGTTTGCATGCTCGTGCATGCTCACCCCGCTGGGGATGCCTTTTGCTAGCTTTTGAAGAATAGATTTATCGGCCGCAACCGCTTGAATCGCCTCTGCCCAAGCGGCCACATCACCCGGCTTTACCTTGATTCCATTGATTCCGTCAGTAACCCGTTCCGCCATTGCGCCGATATCAGAGACCATGACCGGCAGTTTGAGCGCAAACGCCTCTGACAAAACCAAGGCGAACGTCTCGTACCAGAGGGCCGGAATCAGCAGCATATCGGCCGATGCCATCGCCTGGGCGATTTCTGGAGCTGACCGTTTCCCCATAAATCGGATGTTGGGCGGCGCATTTTCCTTTAAAGCGGCTACATAATCTGTAAACTTCGTCTCATCCCCCATGATGTTTAGCTGAATCTCATTTCCCAACCGGCCGACCGCATCCACAATCACATGCACCCCTTTTTGGGGGCTAAGCCCGCCCACATACAGTAAATTTAGCCCGTTCTTATCAAGATTGGGTTTGTCGACCTGCACGGCCGCAAACTGATCTAAGTCAATACCGAGCGGCACAACTTCGATTTTTTGGTTGAACTGGACCTGTTGCTGGTGCCAGTCGGCGACAAAGCGGGTTGCGGCAAACACCGCATCAGCCCGCTGCAGTAGCGGCCGTAGCATGCGGTTGCGCCAACCCATGAGCGGGGAAAAGGCGGGAGCCATCCCCCCAGACCGGCCGCCACGTGCCGCTGCGCACCGGCCGCAGTTAAGATGGCCCCAGCCGGGACCAGCGCACAAAGTTTGGTCATAGTTGGTGAGCCGTTGCGCATTGGCGCACACCCACCAAAAATCATGCAATGTAACCACAAAATTGATCTGGCTGGCTTTTAAGGCCCCATCAATCGCACGAACCGGTAGCCCCATCAGATGTTGAATGTGGACAACGTCCGGCCGAAAATCAGCCAAAACCTGCTGAAAACCGTCTGCGATGGGGCCAGAGCTGGCCAAGGTGTCTTTAAAAACCTGTGCCCCTGATCTTGGCCCAACCGAAACCTGAAACAGCGTAGCTCCATTTAAATCGCTTTGAACCACAGCTGTATCTTGGCTGGGCCGTTCTGGGGTGGGGACAAATATCCCAACTTTGTGATTGAGTTTGACCTGCTCAGCCACAAGCCCGGCCGTGTAAAGCTCTGTGCCACCCACAAAATGAGGAGCAAATTGGTGAACCACATGCAAAATTTTCACTGTGCGCTCTCCCCAGCCAGCTGCAGGTATCTCGCTTCAACTCGTTTAAACTTGTGATCCCACGTGTGGTGCTGCATGAGCTTTTGATACCCGTTTGCCCCTTGCCGCACCCGTTCGGCCGGATGCTCCAGCAAGATGCGCAGCTTGGCCCCCAGCAGCGCAACATCCCCGTAGGGGGGTAACATCCCATCTTCCCCATCTTCAATCACATCCGCCATTCCCCAAGCGGTTGACCCAACAACCGGCTTGCCGTTGGCCCATGCCTCTAAATAGGCGATTCCAAACGAGTCGATGCGGGAAGGCATTGCAAAAATATCGCACGCGGCCAGCAGGTCCCGCTTTTCTTGATCCGAGATTTTACCCAGCACACGAATCTGCTTTTCATCAACGCTTTTCAAAAGCGGCTGAATCTCATCGGTGATGGTGCCTGCCAGCACCAACGTGGCTGACTGATCTTTTAGCTCGTCCATCACGTTAATTAGATCGCCAATCCCTTTGTCATAAGACAGCGTGCAGATGCAGGCGATGAGGGTGCCAAAGAGCTGATGTTTTTCGCGCCACGCTTCGCCGTCTCCCCCCTGTGCTTCGGCCGGATTTAAGCCAGGGCCAGCCACCACAACCTTTTCGGCCGCCAATCCCGCTTCTGTGTAAAATGCCTTTTCCGTTTCGGTTTGGGCGATGAGGGCTGAACTGTCGGTGACGATTTTTTGCTGATGCGGCATTGTGTAAAACCGGCTTTGAGGGTCGCTACCCGGCCGGTCGCCCGCCCCCAAATGGGTCAACGGATAGGCAATAAATGGTTTTTGGTGCAGCTGGGCCGCGCGCAATCCGGCCGCCATGATCCCTTCATAGGCGATGTTCATCCCGCCGATCAGATCATAGTTCCCCGCCTCTTGGCGTAAAAAACTGTCTAATCCCACCAACTTTGGGGCTAGCCCAGACAAAAATCGAGGGCCGCCCAACTGCAATCCTCTGCGCACCGCATGGTAACTTTTGGGTGCAAACGGGAGATGGCTGACAGCAAATCGTTTTACGGCTACTCCTTCAATCGTTTCATCCTGCAGCGGTAAACTCGCTTTAGACCGGTCCCACAAATATTCAAAATCAAGCGCATTTGAGGTGAGCACGGTCACATCATGGCCAGCAGCCGCAAAGCGCTGCGACAGCTCGGCCATATGGATTTCTGCGCCGCCCACGGCCGGTAAATAGCGGGGGCAAATGTGCAAAATTTTCATGCGGCCCCTCCGGCAATTTGATTGGATGGGGTCAGCCGAGTCAACAACGCTTCAATTTGATCAACGGTGGTTTTCCACGACAGTTGGCTTGCATAGGCGAAGCCGTTTTCTCCCATTTGGCGGGCCAGATCGGGATCAGCAAGCAGCTGTTTTATTTTAGCAGCCAACAGTTCAGTTTCATTTTGCTGAACCAAAAACCCGTTTTCTCCATCCCGAATGACAAACTCTTTGACTCCCCAAACTTCAGCCCCGATAACCGGCGTTTTGAACAGCATCGCTTCGGTAAACGCGATGCCAAACGAATCTGCAACAGAGGGCATGCAAAAAATGTCGGCCGCCGCCAAAAGATTGTTTCGTTCTGCGTCGCTGATCCGGCCGCGCAAGATGAGATTGCTCTTGTGCTCTTCCGCTATTTTTTCAACCGCTTCCGCTATGTCGGGCATGATGTTGCCTGCCAGAACCAGCTTTGCCTGTACCCCGTCTTTCCATAAACGCTCCATCGCTTCCAGCGTGTCGAGCGTCCCTTTTTCTTTGGAGAGGGTTGAAACAACCGCCACGATAGGGGTGTCACCCACTCCAAATTCCTCGCGCCAGTTAGCCCCGTTCCCACCCTCGAGCCGTTCAGGATCTGGGGCAGGGGGTGCAACGATGATCTTTTCGGCCGCCATTCCTAACTCAGAATAATATTCTTCTTCGGCCGGATTGTTGGCCACCAGTCCATCAGCCCCCAAGACCAGCCCGTTTTGCTGTGGCAGCGTATAGAACAAACTCGATCGATCGGTGCCTGGCTGGCTGCCGTACCCCAAGTGGGTCAGCGGAAAAACGACAAACGGGATCCCTTGCTGTTTGGCGTAATCTTGCCCCATTTGGATGACCCCTTCCAATGTGATAGTCATCCCTAAGACCAGATCGAACTCATCTTTAGATTGCTCCAACCAGCGGTGCATGGCGGGAATGCGGGGGGTGAGGCGGGTCATCCGGCCGATGAGCCCACTGTGCGGTGCGACCCTCGCCATCCAGCCGGTAAGCAGTCGTACGGCCGGAAACGCTAGGCGGCTAAGTGGCAAATGGCGCACGGGAAGGCGCAAAATGCGGACCCCTTCATGCTGATCCTCGTTCTCGGTAAATCGTTTGGCCGACCGATCCCAAAATAGCTCAAAGTCGGCCGCATCGCTGGTTAACACAGTCACGCTGTGCCCCCGTTCGACCAGGCGTTTGTTGATTGCGGCCATGTGTGACTCGGCACCGCCGACGGCCGGATGGTAGCGATGGATGAGCGAGAGGATTTTCAAGTTGGTGTTTATTTTCCCAGTCTTATTTATTTAGTAGATGCCAGAAATTGCACGAAAAGCGCTTGTTCGGTGGATTTAACGCGCTATGCAACACATTCTACCTACGGCCGTTTAATTATAGCTTTCCCCTGTCATTAATCCGAAAAGCTTCACCCGAGCTCTAAAACAACCGGGTCTAACGTTAGACGCTAAGGCGCAGAGGCGCGAAGGATTTGAACTTTTTCTTTGCGTCTTCGCGCCTTGGCACCCAATGAATGGGCAACATTTAATTGATCACACAAATTCGAGCAGAACTAGAAAGATAAACCCACGGCCGAATTTGTGGATTACCGCTGAATTTACAAATTCGGCCCGTTTAATCAACGTTTTGAACCGGTTATCCCGATAAGGTTCTCAAACTGTCACCACTTCCCTAAGCTTTTAACAACTTAACTGTGCTCTGCTTAACGATACGGAAACAGCTTTTAAGGTTTCCTTGGTTTCGTAAGGAAAAACGAAAGATGAAACAAAAACCGAATCCTAAATGCGTGCGTGCTCATCAATGCCCACATCGGGCATGTATGGCCAAAAGCTTAATTGAAAAGAAGCGGAATGAGAAAAAACGGCAGATTGAGCAACAATTAGCTGTTGCAACCTTAGTCGATCACCCCACACCGTCTCGCAAGGAGAAACGTTTATGAGCAAACTGAAAGTTAATAGCAGACGAGAGTTCTTTCGCAGGGTTTCAGACCCCCATGCGTTTGATCTCCGATCTATCAATAAGCTCACCGGCCGCAGAGCCACCCAATTGACCGCTGAGCAAACAAGCTCACGCTTTTTGGCACAGGCCACATTGGGGGCAAATAAAACTTTGATCGATTATGTGACCAGCATCGGCATTGAAGCATGGTTGGACGAGCAGTTTAATACCCCACAGAGTGAAATTCTTGAGGCGTTTTATCAAATTTTTCCAGAACAGTACATCGACGGAAAGGATGAACAATATCCTAACCGAGAACCGTTTAGGTATGTGATGTGGGACGCCATGATGATGGGTGACGATCTGCTGCGGCAGCGTGTGGCTCTGGCACTTAGCGAGATTTTCGTTATTTCAACCGAAAACGATGATATTTACAACGTCGGAAATGGTGCTGCATCGTGGTACGACATGTTGCTCAAAAATGCGTTTGGCAACTTTCGCGATCTGCTGTTTGATGTCACGATTAGCCCGATCATGGGTAATTATTTGAGCCATGCCGGGAATCGCAAAACAGATTTAAGCGAGGGTCGTTTCCCTGATGAAAATTACGCCCGTGAGGTGATGCAGCTCTTTACGATCGGTCTGTTTTACCTGAATGATGATGGCTCACTTGCCCTTGATGGGAATGGGGAGCCGATACCAACGTATGACAACAATGAGATTACGGAATTTGCCAAAATCTTCACCGGTTTAACCTATGACCACACAGGGCAAGGGTTAGATTGGGAAGTGAGATTTGAAGATGGCTGGTTGAACCCATACTCGGCCGTCCGGCCGATGCGGCTAGACGACAGTGAGCATGAACCGGGTGAAAAGGTTCTGCTATACGGCGTTGTGATTCCGGCCGGTGGCGATACGTTATCTGACTTAAATGCGGGTCTGGACAATCTGTTTTACCACCAAAATGTGGGCCCGTTTATCGGCCGACAGCTCATCCAGCGGCTTGTAAAATCTAATCCTACCCCCGAGTATATTAGCCGAATTACGGCCGTGTTTAACAACAACGGGCAAGGGGTGCGCGGCGATCTGCAGGCGGTTATTCGGGCCATTTTGTTAGATGAGGAAGCACGGGACGAAAGCTATCTTGCTCATCCGACCGCTGGCAAACTGCGTGAACCATTTTTCCGCTACGTGCATTTAATGCGGGCGTTCAACTACACCAATCCCCAAAGCAAATTTTGGGATGCGGGCTGGCGGCTGCAAGATGAATTGCGCCAATATATGTTTAACGCCCCCAGCGTATTTAACTTTTTCTCACCCGATTACGTTCCGCCCGGCCCAATGGGCGCATCTGGTCTGAAAGGGCCAGAGTTCCAGCTGATGAACAGCTACACCGCTATATCTACCATGAATGTGATTTACATGGAATTTGAATGGGGCTCGCTCATGAGTTTGCCCGATGGAGAAGAACTGTACGGGCAAACATACCAGGTCGACCCCCCAACTCCTGACTGGACGACAGAGCTAGATTTGGCCGCCAATGATATCGACGGACTCATCGATCATCTTGATGTGCTGCTGACATTTGGCACACTCTCGGCCGGAATGCGAGACATTATTCGTACGGCACTCACCAGCATGGCTGCGGCCGACTGGAACAATGAGCCAGAAGATATTGTGAAACTGGCCATTTATCTGTTTTTAGTAAGCCCCGATTACGCAATTCAAGTCTAAATATTATCGATTTGTGATTTTGGATTGACGATTATGTTGCCATGACCACGGTTGTGCGACATGGTGAAGAATCGTCAATCTGAAATCTGCAATCTAAAATCATGATGTATAAATCAACACGACGACAATTTTTGGGTGAAGCAAGTTGTGCCGCAGTTGGCTCTTCTTCACTTTTTTCAACCCTTTTAAATTTACGGATGGCGAACAGCATGGCGGCCGAAGCGTTGCCATCTGGACCATCTTTGTCGGCCCATAATTTGGCCGCGCAAGATGACTACAAAGCCATGGTTTGTATCTTCTTGGCCGGTGGAAACGACTCGTTCAACATGTTGGTGCCGCGTGGCAACGCAGAATACAACGAATATTCAACCATTCGGGCTGACTTGGCACTGTCCCAAGGCAGTCTGATTCCGCTGAATCAGCTAGGGGGAGACGGCCGAGAATTTGGTGTGCATCCTTCGATGCCAGAAGTAGCCCAGCTCTTTAACGATGGGGAACTGTCGTTTATCGCCAACGTCGGTACGCTCGTCGAGCCGGTTACAAAAGCGACACTGGAGGATGAAACGGCCCGTTTGCCCCTTGGTTTGTATTCTCATAGTGATCAGATCATGCATTGGCAAACCTCTGTGCCAGACCGCCGAACCGGGTTTGGTTGGGGTGGACGTACGGCCGACCTGCTCAATTCGCTCAACGATAACCCTAAAATCTCGATGAACATTTCGCTGGCCGGAACCAATCTGTTCCAAACCGGCACAACGCTCACCGAGTACAGTGTAGTCCCATGGGGTGATGGTGCGATCCAGATTCATGGGCATGACGATGATTGGAATCCGATGCACGTGTTGCGCAACGCTGCTATTGAATCGATGCTTGATTTAGAATATCAGAATCTGTTTGATCAAACGTTTGCCAGCACTACAAAATCTGCCATGGAAGGGGCCGCGCTCTTTTCAGATGCGATTAAACAGATCACCCCGTTTACAACTGAATTTACGGCCGAAAATTATCTGGCCGAACAGCTTGAAATGGTGGCCAAAACAATCGCGGCCAACTCAACCTTGGGCTATCGTCGCCAAACATTTTTTGTCATGTTGGGTGGCTGGGACCATCATGATGAGGTGCTAGATAATCAGATGGCGATGCTTTCTCTGGTTAGCCAAGCGATGAGCCAGTTCAACTCTGCTCTGAAAGAGATGGGGATGGAAAATAACGTCACCACGTTTACCGCCAGCGATTTCGGCCGGACCTTGACCAGCAATGGGCAAGGGTCAGACCACGCGTGGGGGGGTAATCACATGGTGATGGGTGGTGCGGTTCGCGGTCAGCGGATCTTTGGCGAATACCCACAGCTGTATGAAGATAATCCACTCGATACCGGCCGAGGACGCTTGATTCCCACCACATCTTGCGATGAATATTTTGGCGAGCTGGCCCTGTGGTTTGGCGTTGACCCGAGCGAGCTTGAAACGGTCTTCCCCAATATCGGCCGGTTCTACAGCCCATCGTCTAACGGTATGCCGATCGGCTTTTTGGGTGATCGGGCCTACACCGATCCATCAACGTTGCCTAACAAGGTTTACTTGCCGTTGGTTTCGAGATAAACCCGCTTACCATTCACCGTTCAAAATTTACCATTTCCAATTAAAAATGGTGAATGGCGAACGGTGAATGGTGAATTACTATTTGTAGCCTACTGGTGTTGAGCTTTGCATAAAGTGGTAAAATACCTGCATGCCCATCCAAGTTTTATCTGAACAACTTGCCTCTCAAATTGCGGCCGGTGAAGTGATCGAAAGACCCGCTTCGGCCGTAAAAGAATTGGTAGAAAATGCGATTGATGCCGGAGCCAGCACGATCAACATCGACATTCGAGAGGGTGGCCGCAAAGCGATTCAAATCGCCGACGACGGCCACGGAATCCCGGCCGAAGAAGTTCAGACCGCGTTTAGGCGGCATGCGACCAGCAAACTGACCTCGTCTGAGCAGCTTGAAGCGATTGCGACGCTCGGTTTTCGCGGCGAGGCACTAGCGGCGATTTCGGCCGTGAGTCAAGTGACCGTTGTGTCTCGGGCCGAAGGGGAGACTTCCGGCATTCGGCTACAGCTGGATGGGGGAGAAGTCAGCGGCCGTGATCAGGTCGGTGCCCCACAGGGAACCGTCATTTCGATTGAAAACCTGTTTTTTAATGTCCCCGCTCGTCTAAAATTCTTGAAAACGGTTGCTACAGAAAAACGACTCATCGACGAATTTGTGACCAAATACGCGATGGCTTATCCTCATATCCGCTTCAGGCTGGTGCATGACGGCCGGATATCGTTCCAAACAACCGGTAGCGGCAGTTTGCGCGATGTGTTGGTCGCCGTTTACGGGGCTGAAATCGCCCGGGAATTGTTGCCCATCGGCGCTCAGGCACAAGCTGAGCAGACTGATGAAGACGGACAAATTATTGAGCAAGAACTGACCGTGCCGTCTCCCATCACAATTACCGGCTTTGCCGCCCCGCCGTCTATCCACCGGGCCAATCGAAATCATATTACGCTGTTTGTGAACGGCCGCTGGATCAAAGATAAAAATGTGACCTATGCGGTGGTGCAGGCGTACCACACCCTGTTGCCCATCGGCCGTTATCCGTTGGCCGTGGTGTTTATCGACATGCCGCTCAACGAAGTTGATGTCAACGTCCATCCCACCAAAACGGAGGTGCGTTTTACCAATGCGGGGCAAATTTTTGGTAAGACACAAAAAGCGGTACGCCAAACGATTATCGCCGACACGCCGGTGCGTTCGATCCGGCCGGGCCATTTTGAGTCACTGACTCAGCCATCTGGATGGGAAGGGAAAGCCAACCACGCGTTTGGACGACAGGGGGATGATCCGAGCTGGCAACAGGCCATGCGCCATCCAAACCAGCCAAGCCAATTTGACCCCAATGCTGACCAGCAGGGGCAAATGGGATTGGGCTTGCCCCGCTACACCAATGACCCTCAACCAATTATCGGCCAACCGAGCGGTGAAGCGACCCAGATGCAAAACAATATTGCGGGCGATAAATTGCCCATTATGCGGGTGATCGGGCAGGTGGGGTCGAGCTACATCATCACCGAAGGGCCAGAAGGGATGTTTTTGATCGACCAACATGCGGCTCACGAGCGGGTGCAATATGAAAACTTTATGGCCGCCCATGCGCGCCAAGAAATTCCGTCGCAGGGGTTGGTTGCTGGGGCGGCCGTCCATCTTTCCCCAGATCAGGCGACTTTGCTTGAGAGCCACACCAGTGCTTTGGGCGACCTTGGCTTCGACATCGAGCCGTTTGGCCCCAACGCCTACATGATTCGGTCTGTTCCGGCCGTTGTTGCCCATCAAGACCCAACCCGCGTGGTGCTCGATATTATCGCCGACCTTGAGCGGGGGGATAACCCGATGCAACAAAAGGTTGAGGACAAAATTATCCGGCGGGTGTGTAAAACCGCATCGATCAAAGCGGGGCAAACATTGTCACGGCAAGAGATGGAGTCGCTGATTCAACAGCTTGAGCAGTGCCAAAATCCGCACACTTGCCCGCACGGCCGGCCGACGCTGATCTTTTTGTCTGTCTCTCAATTGGCTCGTGAATTTGGCAGACCATAGGATGCAAAAGGATCAAGGCAAAAGGATAAGGGATAAAAATGGAGCCGTGCGTGGCGAACGCTTTCTTTTCTCCTTCAGCCTTTATATTTTCCCCTTTTTTGCCGCTTGCCTACTTTTCGCTCGCACGCTCAATTTCCCACTCATGTACGACACGCTGCTGCACACGCAGTTGGCAGATGGGCAGACGGTCTGGAGCGTGTTTGTCCCGAACGAGCAATTTGGTTTTTACCGGCCGCTGGTCTTTCTCCCCATCGTTGTTTTTCAAAATGTATTGGGCCGATACCCTATTGCCCTGTTTCACTTGCTTAACGTGGTGACACATGGGTTAAATGCCGCGCTAGTGGCTCGTTTGGTTTGGAAACTGAGCGGGGCAAAGTGGCAGTCATTGGCGGCCGGACTGTTGTTCGCTACGTTTCCGTTTGCCTATCAGGCATTGGCCATTTATGGGAATAATCCCTATTTAACCGCCACGTTTTTTATTTTGTTGGGATTAAATCTAACGAGCCGTAGGGATGAAGGGAGAGGCGAACGACATCCGCAGCAGAGAGAAGATGATGATCCCGCTCCTTACATCCTCCGAAATGAGTGGATAGGGCTTCCGGCCGTGTTTTTAATCGGCGTGTTGGTGCATGAAACGGCCGTTTTACTCGTTCCGTTTGTTCTGTTCTTGAGCTGGATCGGGTCGGAAGATCGGGCCGTTTTAAGCGTGCTGCGCAAGCATTGGCCCCTGCTAGTCACTTGCATCCTGTATTTAGCCATCTACCCATTTTTGCCCCGTGGGGGCGGCCCGGTTTTAGATTTTGGGGGGAACGACCTAACGCCAAAAATTTTACTGTTTTTGCAAACGGCCGCGTGGCCCACTGTGCTGGGGCTGTTTCAAGTTTTTGACGGCCGGTTAGCCATTCTGCTCGGTTTTGCCCTTTTTGTGGGATGGGTGGTCTATAGCCATTTTGTGGCTCGCTCAACCACCTTGTTGCTCGGCATCGTTTGGGTTTTGCTGGCGACCGGTTTAATCGGGGTCACCTTGCCCACTTACTACATCGAAGATGGGGCTCGCTTGCTTTATCCGGCCGGAGTTGGTGTGGCGCTGATTTGGTCGGCTCTACTTGTTTCACGAGACCTGACAGGTTTTAAAAACCTGTCAGGTCTTTTGGGTGTATGGTTTGTAATCGGCCTTATAGCGGTTGGCGGGGCGTTTAACATGCGCATGATCGGGCTGTACGAGATGGGGAGTCGGCCGTACCGGGCGCTTAACCAAGTGGTTCAAGAGAGTTCGCCTGAAGCTGTGATGCTGGTCAATATGCCGCAGTGGGTCGCATGGCCCGAGCAGGTTTTCCCGGCCGGAACGGAGTTTGCGCCGGTGATGGGGAGCCATCTATTTGCGCTGGAACTCATCCGGGCCAACACGGGCCAGACACCGGAAATTATTGTGCTAGACATGCCGGAGGCGTTGGCACAAACCGATTACACCTATGGCGTTTACAAGGTAGGGTCGGTGGCTGAGTACACCGCGGCTGGTGATAAAACAATCCAAACCGTGGCAACTGAGTATGCAGAAAGTGGACCTGTCGGCCGCTGGCGGGGGAGCATTCGGCCGGCTGCATCTGTTTTAAACACATGGTCGGCCGGGGGATTAAACTTTTCAACGACAACCGCCTGTACCGGGCCAGATGGCTCGGTTTTGTTCGAGACGATTATTGAACCAGATGGTCCAATTGGAGAAACCCAATCGTTGTTTGTGCAAGCCCTGTCAGGAACGGGCCAGCTTGTGGCACAAAACGACGGACCCCCTTTAACCATTTCACCCGGCCGCCTAAGGCTGAACGATCGGGTGCAGGTCGTTGATCGCAGGATTTTAGAGTCTGAGGAAAAAGGGGCGTTTGTGTTGGCTGGGGTCTATGATTTTATGACGGGTGAGCGGGCTGAAACGGTTTCGGCCGATGGGGGATTGGTGGAGAACAATGCATTTAAGCTCAATGTTTCCTCTAGCTGCGCTACGTCTGAATAAAGCCAGCTAGAGTGTTGGTGCCAATTTTTTAGTCAGATACAGAGCCACATCATCATCAACGGTAATCTGATCCCCATCGTTTAACCATTTCCCATGTTGGTAAATCCCCCGGCCGTCAGGTACATATCCCCGTTTGGCGTATAAAATTTGTGCTTTGCCATAATCGTGCATCAGCCCAAATCCGATCCCAACTACGGGAGACCGCTTCCCCACTGTCGTTTCGGCCGTATCCATTAATTTGGTTCCCACACCTTGTCGTTGGAACTTTTTAAGCACATTAAAATCTACAATTTCAGGGATGTCGGCTTCACTAAAAGGGGGGTAGCTGGATTCCCACATAATGGTTAGATATCCAGCAAAGGCTGCCTCAATTTCAGCTATTAAAACGTCTCTTGTTCCGGCCTGTTGCTCTGCAAAATACTGCTCGTATTGGCTGGCCGGTTTATGCCATCCCTGCAAATTAAACGCTTGCTCGATTTCTGGGGGATCTGCTAAAGCCAGCGGCCGTATTTTGACTGGAAGCATCGAGTTTGATTCAAAATAAGCGGTGCGTGTTTGAAACGCACCACGTTCCACATTTTGATTATTGGGCTTCTTTCTGTTCTGTAGGTTCAGCGCGTAAATCACGTAGTTGCTCAAACAGAGCGATTTCTTCATCGCTTAGCTCGGCCGGAATGGTAACTTCGATGCGGGCGAGTAAATCGCCCCGTTTGCCGCTTTTTTCTGATATCGGCATCCCTAGTCCACGCAGACGCATGGTTTTGCCACCAGACGTGCCGGCCGGAATGGTGAGCGTAACTGTTTTGTCAACCGTGCTGACCGGTGCTTTGCCACCCAGAACGGCCGTGTACAAATCAACCGGCACATTAACTTTTAGGTCGTTGCCGATTCGCTCCCATTGGCTAGATGGTTTGACGCCAACTTTTAAGATGACATCGGCCCCACCGGCCGCGCCCCGCAGCCGAATTTTTGAGCCATCATTAACCCCAACTGGGATTTTGGCCTCAAACGAGGTTCCATCGTTGCGGTTCAGCCGCACGCTGGTGCCTAAAAACGACTCTTCAAATGAAATTTCTACCGCATGTTCAACCGACTTGGCTCGGCGGGGTTGTTGCGCACCACCAAATGGGGAACCACCTTGTTGCCCCATCCCGCCATTAAACAGGTCAAACAAACTGCCAAAGCCGCCCCCTTGTTGACCACCACCTGCGCCACCCATGCCCATGCCGCGTAAAATTTGGTCGAGCATTTCTGGGTCGATTGTGGTGCTACTACCACCGCCAAACGGGTTGCCGCCCATCCCGCGCTGAGCGTTTTGCCACTGTGATCCAAAGCGTTCGTACATCGAGCGTTTTTCAGAGTCGCTCAAGACTTCGTAGGCTTCGTTTACCTCTTTAAATCTTTTTTCAGCTTCGGCATCGCCAGGATTGGTATCTGGGTGAAACTGTTTGGCCAGTTTGCGATAGGCACGTTTAATTTCGCGATCGTCTGCGTTACGGCCGACACCCAAGATTTTGTAGTAGTCTTTATATTCCATACGTTCGGTTTGTATATGGCCACATCACTGGCCTTGATAATCAAAAAGAGTTGGCCCGATTTTGAGCCGGACCAACTCTATATTTTACACCTTTACGATGTGATTAGATTAAAGTTCTTGAAACCCTGTCGTAGAAAAGCCAAGTTGGGGCGTCCACGACTCTGAAGGGACTACATTTCTTCGAACTCACCTTCAATCACACCTTCGTCGTCACCCGCTTCTGGAGCCGCTCCACCACCGGGTGCTGCGCCACCTTGGGCCGCCGCGGCCGCCATTTGGGCCAGTGACTGGCTGGCTTGGGTTAACCGCTCGGTTAATTCTTTGATGCGGTCGATGTCGTCGCCAGCTTTGGCTTCATTCAGGTCGTTGATAACAAGCTGAATGTTTTCTTTCTCCGAGTCGGGTAATTTATCTCCCAACTCTGTCATCGCTTTTTCAGTCGCATAAACCAGCTGATCTGCGTTGTTGCGTGCATCAACCAGCTCTTTGAACTTGGCATCGGCCGCTTCGTTTTGCTTGGCCTCTTGCACCATGCGCTCAACTTCGTTGTCGTCCAAGTTGGTTGATGCGGTGATCTGAACTTTCTGCTCTTTGCCGGTGGCTTTGTCTTTCGCCATCACGTTCAAGATACCGTTCGCGTCGATGTCAAAGCTAACTTCGATTTGAGGCATACCGCGTGGGGCAGAAGGGATTCCATCGAGCCGGAAGTTACCGAGCGTTTTGTTGGCCGTTGCCATTTGGCGTTCACCCTGCAAAATGTGGATGTCTACGGCCGTTTGATTGTCTTCGGCCGTGCTGAACGTCTCTTTTTTATTGGTTGGGATTGTGGTGTTACGTGGGATCAAAACCGTCATCACACCGCCCAAGGTCTCTAGACCAAGGCTAAGTGGAGTTACGTCTAGCAACAAGATGTCGGTGACATCACCGGCCAAAACACCACCCTGGATCGCGGCACCGACTGAAACTACTTCGTCGGGATTTACGCTACGATTTGGCTCTTTGCCTGTCAAGCTTTTAACCAGCTCTTGAACCATTGGCATACGGGTTGAACCACCAACCAAAACGACTTCATCTACACCGGCCAAGTCCGCATCTTTAAGTGCTTTTTGGAACGGCTCGCGACAGCGATTAACCAAATCTTCGGTCATTTTTTCGAAGTTTGCTCGGCTGAGAGTGATATTTAAATGTTTTGGACCACTGGCGTCGGCCGTGATGTACGGCAAGTTGACTTCAGTTTGAACCAGGGTTGAAAGCTCAATTTTGGCTTTTTCGGCCGACTCACGTAGACGCTGGATCGCCTGACGATCTTGAGCTAGGTCGATCCCTTGATCTTTCTTGAACTCAGTAATCAGCCACTCAACGATGCGCTCGTCCCAGTCATCTCCACCCAAGTGGGTGTCACCGTTGGTTGAGAGCACTTCGATCACGCCGTCACCAACTTCTAGAACCGATACGTCGAAGGTACCACCACCAAGGTCAAATACCAGAATGGTGCTACTGTCCTTTTTGTCGAGGCCATAGGCCAAGGCTGCGGCCGTTGGTTCGTTGATGATCCGTTTTACGTCAAGTCCAGCGATTTTTCCGGCGTCTTTGGTTGCCTGGCGCTGGCTGTCGTTGAAGTAAGCCGGTACGGTAATAACCGCCTCGGTTACCGTTTCGCCCAAATATGCTTCAGCGTCTCTTTTTAGTTTTTGCAAAACAATGGCTGAAATTTCTTGGGGTGAATAAGTTTTTCCGTTAATTGGAACTTCAACACGTGCGTCCTGTTGAGGTCCGGGGACGATGTTGTAAGAAACCATCCCTTTGGTTTTTTCTGTTTCAGGTGCGTCGATGCGACGACCCATCAAGCGTTTTACTGAGTAGATGGTGTTTTCAGGATTTACGACCGCTTGTCGTTTAGCCGTTTGCCCGACCAAGCGCTCTCCGCTTTTGCTAAATGCAACCACCGAGGGGATTGTGTTGCCACCTTCGGCCGAAGGAATAACAACAGGGCTACCACCCTCCATGACTGAAACTACTGAATTGGTTGTACCTAAGTCAATTCCGATTATTTTTCCCATAACTGGTTAACTATCTCCTAAATTGATTCGTTCTATCAGAGCGTATGAGCTCTGTTATGTCTAACTTTGCAAGTCTGGCGTTCAACTCCCTGCCTCGCCTTTACGGTTAAGGGCGGGATTATTTGTATCATTCCAGACTATGTATATGTAAAATTTATCAAACTGGCACTCTGTTTGCAAGAGTGCTAACAGAACACTTTCAATAGTATTCCACTTTTGTGTCAGAAAAAAATAAGAGGAATCAAACTTGATGGGAAATAGTCATGTGATTTCGACCTTTTTTTGAAAAAGCCCAGAAAAGTAAACAGGTTCTGAACATTTCATGGTTAAGATAATGGTGTGTTGCTCAACGAGTCACGGGATATAAAAACTGATGTTACGCGCTAGAGACCAGTCAGGTTTCCGATTCTCTCTGGTTTTTGGAGCAGTTACTCGCAAAAACCTGACTGGTCTTTGTCGGGAAAGCGCGTAACGTGAGTTAAAAAGAAAAGCGTGTTGCGGATTCCGTTTTGAACCGATGCAGCACGTCTGAACGGGGCTCTGAAGGAATACAATTGTTTTCAGCCTAATATAAAAAGGAGATGATCATGAAAAACAAAACCGGATTACTAGTCGGGGGACTTGCTGTCATTATCGCTTTGGGAGCGTTTGGATATTGGTTCGTGTTACGCGAGCCGGAAGCACCCTCGGCCGAAATCGAGGCGATTCCGCTGGAGCCAGAAGCTGTAGAACAGGCGGAAGTTGTGGAAAACGCGGAAGATCTACCTGATCCAGCAGTTGAAGTTTCAGAACCGGAAGTTGCCGAAGAGCCGGAAGAGGTCGTTGAGGAGCCCGAAATAGCTGAAGAAACAGATGAAATGATTGCTGAAGAACCTGCTCCGGCCGGTGGTGCAATTACATGGCAAATTAATTCAGACACCGCTACGGCCCGATTTGAACTGGATGAAGACCTGAACGGTGAAAGAATTACCGTTGTTGGTGTGGCGGATCAGGTGGCAGGGCAAATGCGCTTTGATCCGGCCGATCTATCTTCGGCCGAGGTCGGCATCATTCAAATTAACGCCCGTACATTTGTGACAGACAACGACCGACGGAACAATGCGATCCAAAACCGTATATTGCAAACGGGTGAATTTGAGTTTGTAACCTTTGAACCCACTGCGTTAAGCGGTTTGCCAGCCAGCGCATCAGCCGGAGAAACGCTTGAATTTGAAATTGAAGGTAATTTAACCGTGCGTGGCACAACCAATCCTGTTGTATTCTCGGCCGTTATCGATTACGTCGATGCCAATATGATTGAAGGAACTGCGGCCGCCATTATTTTGTATTCAGACTTTGGGATCAACGTGCCAAACGTTCCCGTTATCGCCAATGTTGAAGAAGAGCTTGAGCTGTATATCGATTTCATCGCGGTGCCGATTGAATAGATGATGTCACATTCTAGAGACCAGTCAGGTTTTGATTTCCCGAAACCTGACCGGTCTTTTTCTTTTCTGGCATAGCGATTTAATAGACCAATAGCATAACTTTTCATTCATCTGTACCATTGCCCAACGATGAGATTCGCATCCTAAAAAAGACAGACCCGATTGATTGATATAAAGTCACTACCATCTATTAAACCCCAATCTAATTCACAGCTTGTACGCACCATTTGGAGCCTGGCGCTGCCGGTTTTGCTCACCAACTTGCTCCAGAGCCTAGTTGGGGTTGTGGATGTATTTATGATCGGCCGTCTCGGCCCGCTTGAGATTGCGGCATCGGGTATGAGCAACGTTGTGCGTATTTTGGTGCTCGTCATGGTGCTGTCTGTTGCGGCCGGTGCGATGAGCCTGATCGCCCAAGCCAAAGGAGCCCGTGACCCGGATCGGATGGCGTTTGTGGCACGGCAAGCGATATCGAGCGGATTTTTGCTTTCGATCGGGTTGCTGCTGCTGGGATTTTTAATCGCTCGGCCGCTGCTCCTGTTTGCCAACAGTGGGGGCGATCCGAACGCGGTTGACTTGGGTGTCAGCTATCTGCGCATTATATTTTTAGGGATGCCGTTCCTGGTTTTGAACGTGGTCTTTGATCGGCTGATGCAGGGTGCTGGGGATACGTGGACCCCGCTTATGCTGACGGGAACCTTGAACTTGCTCAACATCGTTTTCAACTATCTGTTTATGTTTGGGGTGGGCCCCATCCCAGCATTTGGGCTGGCCGGGGCAGCTATGGGAAC
>JAHDEN010000311.1 GCA_020628815.1 Chloroflexota bacterium
CGCTGGCCCGCCAACTCATCGCCAATGGGCATGAGATTGTGACCGATGCGGCCGAGGCTGATCAGGTGGTGATCAATACCTGCGCCGTTACAGCTCAAGCTTCGGCCGATGCCCGGCGCATGACGCGCAAAATTCATCGCGCCAATTCGGCGGCCGAGATTACGCTGACCGGCTGTTACGCCACGATCTCACCAGAGGAATTGCAGGTTGTTGAGGGTGTCACCAACGTGGTGCACAATGCCCAAAAAGCGAAGCTGGCACAGCTGTTAGACCCGCAGGCAAAACTCGATATTCCTGAATTCGATCGGGAACCGATTATGCGTGACTTTCATTCGGGTGCGGCCAGCCATACCCGTGCGTTTATCAAGGTGCAGGATGGGTGTGATAACAAATGTACCTTTTGCGTGACAACCGTGGCTCGGGGGGACAGCGTCTCGCGCCATTTGGGCGACATCGTTTCAGAGATTAAAAATCTAAGTGCGGCCGGATATCAGGAAGCGGTTTTGAGCGGTGTGCATTTAGGCAGCTACGGCTTTGACTTTGGCAATATGGCGGGGTTAAAAGAGCTGGTCCTCGCGATTTTGGAACACACTGATATTCCTCGGTTACGCCTGTCGTCTTTGGAGCCCTGGGACATCGCTCCCGGCTTTTTTGAGCTTTGGGAAAACCCAAGACTGTTGCCCCATCTGCATATGCCGTTGCAATCGGGCAGTGTCAAAATTTTGAAACGCATGGCCCGCCGGACGAAAATCCCGCAATTCCGCGAACTTGTTGCTGAAGCGAGACAACACATCCCCAACTTAAACTTAACCACAGACATTATTGTCGGTTTTCCGGGAGAAACGGCCGACGATTTTCGTGAAAGCTATGATTTTGTGGAAGAGATCGGCTTTTCACGTCTGCACGCGTTTCCGTACAGCTCACGCCCTGGCACGGCCGCGGCCGAGATGACTGACCATCTGACCAAAGATCAGAAAAAGGTGCGTATGCACGAAATGCTGGCGCTGGGCAAAAAAATGGGGGCCGATTATCACGGAAGCTATGTTGGCAAAACGGTCAATGTGTTGTGGGAGCAGGTGCATGGGGCAGATGATAGTGGCCTGCGTTGGTCCGGTTACAGCGACAACTACATGCGGGTGCAGGCGCACGGTCCTGCCGACCTGATGAACACGGTCACGGCCGTTGAGGTGGTTGAGGCTGATGCAACTGGGGTTGTAGGAAAGCTCTGATTAAAGGCAAGTCGTTAGGGAAGCGTCATGTGATCGCCTAAATTTAATTTGCATCACAAGTTTAATAGATGGGGTCGATAGCAATTACCTGATTAAAACTGGAGCAATAGTCATGCCACATGTGTCTTCTGAACCAACGGAACCCGCTTTTTTTACTAAGCAGAACAACCTTGTTTTTGCGATTTTTGGGCTTTCGATCTTAATCATCGTTTTGGTTGTGATCGCGACGAATCGTGACATACAGGAATTAAGTCGGCCGAGTGATGAGGTTGCCTTAGAAGCAACCGCAACTCCAGTGAGTGACATGACCCCTGAAGCGAACTGGCACCTAGAGATTACTAAGGCTTATGCGACGATTGCTGCGGCTGAGACACGATATTGGGATCAGCAAATGAATATTTGGATTGCAGAATCGAAGGGGAGAACTGCAATCCAAAATCAAAAGCAACTTGAATCCAATCTTCAATTGCTAGAGGAGTCTCAAGTAGACTTGAAGGCAACGATTATTTCAATTGAGTATTCAGATCCGTACAAAGGACTTAAGGAGACCGTGTCAGCTCAGGCAACTGAAGTCCAAGTGTTACAAGATGCTCTGGATTTTCAGAAATTAGCTGATTTTGAGCAATCAGATTTTTTTGCGATTGAAGCCATTATTGATGAAGCGTTATCGGCTGATGAGTTTGCCACGGAACAGTACTTACTGTTAGCAATTCAGGCTCATAAGCTAGCCGAGCAAAATGATATTGCTTTAGATAGAGCCGCATATGCGGTTGAAATTGTGGCTAAAAATGTTCACCCTACAGGAGATAGTTTGTTGCCTACATTTGTTGATCCTTCTAATGTGGGAGCTCCGTGGGCGGCCGAAGCATTCATCCCACCAGAAGTATTTAATGCTAAATGGAGCCCTGATGAAACCAAAATATTAACCTACGGGATGGGGGGGAGTGTAATTGTTTGGGATGTAGAAGCTCAAAGTATGATATTCAGCCAATCAACCAATGATAAAGGCTGGGGGACTGTTGCCAAAGCTGAATGGCTCAACGGTGGTTCTGAGATTGTTGCATTCTGGGCAAATGGAAATATCCGAGTTTTGGATGCCGAAACGGGCGAAGAGAAAGTTAACATACCCAGTGAGGAGGGCGGTTGGTTTGTAGACTGGGGGGACAACAATAAAAATCTGTTGCTCGTTAATCGAAGTGGATATGGTCAGAAGGGGCGCTCCTCGATTTGGGATATACAAACTGGGGAAAAGGTTAGTGAGGTGGTAGATGATTTATCGTTTCGTACACTGTTTTGGGATGAAAGTAACCATCAACTGCTAATAGTAAACGCAGAAAACATACTCAAAATTTGGGATTTGGAAAATGGTGATGTTATCCATCGTGTGCCACTAGCCGAGAAAGAGGATGTTTCCAAAGAAAATATAACCGAAGAATATTTCCTCGCATCAATGTTAGACACAGGAAATGTCTATTTGAGGGACAGCGTAACGGGTCGACTGATCCGACCGATTAGACATGGGGGACAAATAACAGACGCAGAGTTTGTGAATGGGAATCAAGAGATTCTCACAATGAGCGAAATTGTTCACAAGCTGTGGGATGTAGAAAGTGGCAAATTTCTGCATGCTTTTGTGATCCCGTCATTGGCGCAAGAATCTGGTCATAATCAAGATCAACCGTTCAAGAAATTGAGACTTATTGAAAATGGCGCATCCAGCACGACACAATTATGGGACATCGATAGAAATATGATACTTGCTGAGTTTTCTTATCAGAAATCGAGCGAGATTGTTGAGTTAAACCATGGGCTCAAGTTGTTGTTCGTTAATAACCTGCGCAAGAACTATGCAGATGTTTGGGATGCAGAAACGGGTAATTATCTAGTCAGAATGACTTCAATTGGACAAAAAAACACTTATGAAGGCAGTTATTGGAATACTGATAGGTCATTGTATGCCCATAGCCAGCGAACGAAGGGATATCTAACTGATGGTTTTGTTGAAATAATAGATGCGAAAACAGGGATGATATATAGTCGATTTTCAGTTCCGTATATTGGATACTCAAATGCAGTGTCTACCGTTTATTGGAACAAAGATGAGTCACAAATCATGCTGACTACGATCAATGGGCAAGTGCTCCGCTTTGTGACCGACGAAGCTGAACGGCGCAAGCTAGCCTGCCAGCGCGTTTCACGCAATTTGACTTGGCGCGAATGGGGAGCCCATGTGCAACGCTATATTCCGAATATGCCCTATGAAAAAACCTGCTCAAACCTGCCCGTTCACTGCTCGGTGCCTGATGCTGATTGGCCGAGGGCATTTACGGCCGAGCAAGAGCTGTGTGCAGAAAATTAAAAGATTCCTAAGCCACTTAGCTCGATTCATCGGGCTTTTTATTGTAACTGGTGGATGGGGTACCGCTTGAGGGTGTTGATCCTAGAGCACAAGGCTGGCTTTAATTGCAAGCGATAGAATTGTCATCAAGATGCAACTTGCTTTCATCATGCTAAAATTAAGCCGTGTTGCACATCTCCTTTTTCGGTCCCTTTGCAGTAACTCAAGATAGCCAGCCGCTCATCGCATTCAAAACCGATCATTCGCGAGCCATCCTAGCTTACACGGCCGCCAATCGGGGTGTGCCCCAGCGCCGTGATGCGATTGCGGGCATGTTATGGCCCGATGACCCCAACGACAAAGCGCTCAAAAAATTTCGTGTGGAGCTGAATCGACTCCGGCCGGTCATAGGTGATGCGGACGCATCACCCGCCCACTTTTTCATCAATCGCAAAGAGCTTGAATTTAACCCAGACAGCCATGCTGCTGTGGACGTGGTTGAGTTTGAAACACTGCTGGATGAGGTAGACCAGCACGACCACCGCACACTGGCCGGATGCCCATCCTGCATCAGCAAACTTGAGCGAGCTTCAGCCCTGTATCGTGGCGAGTTTATGGCCGGCTTCAACTTGAACAGCGATGTGTGGCAAGCGTGGCTGACCAAACAGCGAGAGGGGTTCAAGCTACAGGCACTTGAGACGTTTGGCT
>JAHDEN010000312.1 GCA_020628815.1 Chloroflexota bacterium
AAGAGTACGGCTGGGCTCAGCTATCTTCTGGTGAGTTCTCGATGGCGCTGTACGTTCCCGGCATGGGGGGCGGTGACGGCAAGTTGGGCGGTAGCGTTGATTTTCACCTATCCCTGGAAGGGGAACAGTTTGATTCGCTAGCCAATGAACTTTTAGCCAACGGCCATTTAAGCGAAGGGATGATTCACAGCGGGAATGATGGGTCAACGTTTGTGGATGTGTTGGATCCGGACGGAAACATTCTGAAAATCATGAAGCGGTAGGTTCTAGACCAGTCTGGTTTCTAAAACCAGACTGGTCTTTTAAATTCGAAAAGGGCACAAAATGAAAGCAATCGTTGTTCACCAAGTTGATAAAAAGCCGGAATTAAAATTGGAAGATGTTCCGGCCGTGGAGCACAGCCCAGATGAGGTGCTGGTTGATATTAAAGCCTCGGCCGTGAACCGGGCCGATCTGATGCAGGCGCGTGGAGGGTATCCACCACCACCGGGCGCAAGCGAAATTCTGGGCTTGGAGATGGCAGGTGTGGTTTCAGCCGTGGGTGCTAACGTTTCTGATGTTCAAGTGGATGATCGTGTGGCGGCACTGTTAGCCGGAGGCGGGTACGCTGAGCAAATCGCCATCCACCCGAAAATGCTGTTTAAACTGCCAGATGATTGGTCATTTGCCATGGGAGCGGCCGTGCCAGAGGTGTGGCTGACCGCGTACGTCAATCTGTTTCTTGAGGGTGGCTTGCAGGCTGGTGAGAGCGTTTTGATTCATGCAGGTGGGAGCGGCGTGGGGACGGCCGCTATTCAGTTGGCACGTGAGGCGGGTGCGATCCCGATGATCACGGCCGGAACAGAAGCCAAGCTGGAGCGAGGTAGAGCATTGGGAGCGCAGGTTGCCATTAACTACAAAGAACAAGATTTTGTGGCCGAGGTAATGCAGGCGACTGAGAAGCGAGGAGTTAACTTGGTGCTTGATCCGGTCGGGGCCTCTTATTTTGAGAAAAATATCAACGTGCTGGCCCGTCACGGCCGGATGGTCAACATCGGCCTGCTGGGTGGGGCTGTGGCAACCGCCAATATCGCTCCGGTGCTGATCAAAAATCTGATGATCAAAGGCTCTACGTTGCGCGCCCGGCCGCTGGCTGAAAAGATCGAGATCACTACTAGTTTTATCGAGCGTTTCTGGCCCCTGTTTTTAGATGGAACCCTACAGCCGGTGATTGACAAAACGTTTCCGCTGGCTGAGGCACAGCAGGCGCACGAGTACATCGCGGCCGACAAAAACATCGGAAAGGTGATTTTAGAGGTCGGTTAATCGGCCGAAACGGTGTCAGAATCTGGAGGGCATGACAGCATCTGCCTGACCCGCTTGCTAGATCCCTGCCCCGTGTTGTTCTCATCAAACATTTTTTCCAAGAACTTTATCCCCCATTTTTCCATCTGAACTACAATCGGGATTAATGAGCGGCCGAATTCAGTGAGAGAATACTCAACTTTCGGGGGAACCTGCGCATAAACTTCACGATGAATCACCCCATCTTCTTCTAGTTCGCGGAGCTGTTTGGTCAGCATACGGGGAGTAATTTTTGGCAAACGACGTTGCATCTCGTTGTAGCGAATAACGCCGGTATCCATCGTCATGTGGTAAATAATCATCCCTTTCCACTTACCGCCTATCACACTTAAAGTTGCTTCTACCGGGCAACCGTGCAGGAGTTTTTCGTCAGTCTGCGTCATAAATCGTCTCCTAACTATACTTTTTGATAGTACAACACAAAATAGTGCGTACTTACATTGTTGCTAGCCGCATGATAAGCTTTTCGCAAATCAATTACAAGGGGCGGAGCGAGGAAAACGTATTCATGAAAGCTGTTGGTATTCAATGGGATAAATCAAAGGAACTTACTGATCTGGACCTGCCAAAACCTGAACCGGCTGGCCGTGATTTGCTTGTGGCTGTAAAAGCGGTCGCCATTAATCCGGCCGATCTTGGGGCCAGCCAGCGCCCACCGGCCGACACAAGCGTGCCGATGATTTTAGGATTTGATGCGGCCGGGGTGGTTGAAGCGGTTGGCCCAGATGTTCAGCTGTTTAAACCGGGAGATGAGGTTTACTATGCCGGTGATATGAACCGGTCAGGGTCAAATGCAGAGTTTCAGCTTGTAGACGAACGCATTGTGGGGAAGAAGCCCCAAACACTCAATTTTTCCCAGGCGGCCGCCTTGCCGCTAACCGCAATTACAGCTTATGAAGGCTTTTTTGATCGGCTAAAAATAGATGTGAAGGGTAGTAACACAGGAGAGTCGTTACTGATTATCGGGGGTGCTGGTGGTGTTGGATCGATTGGGATTCAGCTGGCAAAAATTGCTGGCTTAACGGTTATTGCTACCGCCTCAAGACCAGAAACGATTGAGTGGGTTCGAGACTTGGGAGCAGACTATGTGATTAATCATCGAGAACCGTTGCGGCCGCAGATTGAAGCGTTGGGGATGCAGTTTGTGGATCACATTGCTGTGTTTAACAGCATGGATAAACATTCAGATGCGGTGACTGATTTGATTCGGCCGCAGGGGATGATTGTCTCGATTGTGGGGCCACCGAAAGCGGAGCATTTGGAACGATTTATGTTTAAGTCTGCCGGGTTTGTGGCGGAGCTCATGTTTACCCGCTCGATGTTTCAAACGCCTGACATGATCGAGCAACATCGGTTGCTGTGCCTAATTGCCGATTGGATCGATCTTGGCTCTGTGCGCACCACGATTAACGAGGTGATTTCACCCATCAATGCGGAAAATATAAAAAAGGCTCACGCGGCAGTCGCGGCCGGTAGCTCAATCGGCAAAGTTGTTTTGTCCGGCTGGTCGTAACCTGTTAAGGGGTGATTCATCAGAGAAGTAGGGAAAAGAGAAGAGAACATGAATCAAAAAACTCTGCCGATTATTTTGTTAAATATCGTGAACGGTATTGGGAGCACGTTGCTCACGGCCGTGTTGCCCTTTGTTATTCGCGACTTTGGCTTTAGCGACTCCATCTACGGCATTTTGATGGCCGTCTATCCGGCCTGCCAATTTTTTGGCTCACCCATTTTGGGGGCAATGAGCGATCATTACGGCCGGAAGCCGGTGTTGCTCATTACCCAAGCGGGAACCTTGCTCAGTTGGGTCGTTTTTGCTCTGTCTTATTTTGCAGGGAACGCATCGATGGCGCTGTGGGTAATTGTCCTGTCTCGCGTGGTTGATGGGGCTACTGGTGGTAACCAGTCGGTAGCAAACGCCTACTTGGCCGACATCACAACGGACGAAGAGCGAACCAAAGTATTCTCGTTTATGGGGGCATCGATGGCAGTGGCTCTGATGATAGGCCCCTCGATTGGGAGCTTCTCAGCGGCCGGGTCGATTGGTTATTTAGGTACCGCGATTTTTGCTGTCGCACTATCGGCCGTTACGCTAATCATGATGTACCGCATGCTGAGTGAATCCCTAGCTCCGGAAGCTCGCACAGAAACGATGGATCTCAATCCGCTCCACCAGCTAAATATGGTCGCTAAAATCCGCAATCTGTGGCACGTTCGTTCCTTATCCCGCATGTTTGCGGTACGCACCATCTTTAATCTGATCTTTGGTGCCTATTCAACCATCAGCGTGTTGTGGTATGCAGATCGCTTGGGGCTGAATCAAACTCAAGTGGGATTGATGCTCCTTGTTATCGGTGCGTTTCTCATCGTCAATGAACTGCTTGTGTTGCCACAGCTTGAAAAGCGCTTTGGGGATTTGGGTACGCTCATCATCGGTTTTGCGCTGACACCTCTAGGGCTGGTTCTTATTCGCTTACCTGAAAATGTCTGGGTCTATCTTGTTTGCGCTTATGTGCTGAATATCGGAGCGGCGTTGACCTTCCCAACGATTCAGTCTGTTACGACCAAGCTGGCTGACGAACGGCAGGAAGGTGAAGTGCAGGGGATTGATACCTCGGTTGGGGCGGTCGCTTCGGCCGTGGCACCGATTTTGGCCGGAGCCATCTACGATCGCTCTGGTGGGACAACGTTTATCTTGTTGGCCGTGGTCGGTGTGTTTGGTCTAATCTTTTTGGTTGAAAGCCGGAAAGTTATTGCAGATGAGCTCCCTCATCCCGAGATTTTGCCAGAGGCAAAAGTGCGCGAAAGCCACGTAGGCTGATTGGCTTAGGCCAACTTTATCAATTGAATTTGTGGAACGCTTTCAAAATGGGCGTCGGCCGAAAGCAGGTCGGCCCCTTTTTCCATCGTAATAGCCGCAATCCAAATAT
>JAHDEN010000313.1 GCA_020628815.1 Chloroflexota bacterium
CTGAAGCCTATCGAGCGGAGATGAATCAATTTCTGGTGGATAAAAAGTTTGACACGTTTGATATTGATTGAGGAGGTGCGATTTGTGTTCAGTAACTCCCAGTCACTGGTCCTTAAGATCTTTGCTTTTATAGTTGGCTCTGGGCCAAGCGACAGGGAGTCCGCCATCTATTTGCACGCCAGAAAAAGCCAGCTCCCTGCGCGAAGTTTCTTTTATCAGTAACAATATTAGTGCACACCTCCCTGTTATATGACCAAGGCAAAACCTACATTTGAAAATAAGTTACAGGCCAATGACTGAGAATTTGTTCAGACAATTTTCAATCACCGAGTTCTTGCGTTGGAGTGAGCTTATTTTGCTGGGCCGAGCGATAAAAATGGAAGCCGATTAATGCCAGACTGCCGACAACTGTAATTGTCGCACCGGTCAAAAAGAGATTGCGGAAGCTAAACAGCGTCACAATGTACCCGCCGGAGAGAGCCATGAGCGCAAAGCTTAACCCGGCCGCAAACGCCATCACCCCGGACATAAGCGCATGGTAGCGAGTTTCGAACAGCTCTAGAACATAGACTTGGAATGCCGGATAGCGCATGCCGGTTAAAAAGCGGGCCATAATAAACCCTAGACCCGCCACCCACCAAACAGGAATCAATGCGATCGGAAAGATAAACAACGCCGCACCCAGCGAGCCGATGATTGCAACCACAATGTTGCTGTATCGCTTACTCAAAATAGGGAACAACAACGCGCCCGCAACACCGGCCAAACGACTGAGCGAGGTTAGTAATCCGATACGCGAGGTCGGTTGGGCTAACGCTGTGTCGAGGTAGACGTTGATAAACGTAGCGGTTGTCGCCAGCCCTGCCACCTGCATCATTCGGATAAACGCGATGGTCACAATGAGGGCGATTGGTAGGAGCCACAAGTTCAATGAGCGACTTTCTCCCGTTTTGTCAGACTCATTAATCTCAGTGTCCGGCTCGCTGGTTCCCATCATTAAAAATAGGGCCGGAATCATGAGGAATGCCATGATTTGCATTGGATAACGATATGGAGCCGGGTCGGTTAAGGGGAGTTGGGTGAAGGCGCTGATCCACTCTGGCAAGAAACCACCGATCAGGCTACCTGCGAATGATGCAAATGAGGTGGTGGCGACTTGAATCGAAAAAAGTGCATTACGGCCGTTTTCACCACCAGCGCTCATCATAAACGGACTGCCGTTGACAAATACAACCGACCAGCCCCCCATAAGCAATGCATAGCTCACGATCAGCCAGCCACCTTGCCAATTTTCAGGTCCAGATTCGGCAAATGGGACAAGGAGCGCACCTGTTAAGACAAATACGAGCCCTCCCACAAGCATAACCCGACTCCCCCAGCGTGACCCTAACAGTCCGGCCGGAAGGCCTACAAAGGCGAATGCAAAAAGCCCGGCCGAATTAACAACGCCGATAAAGTCTGCATTGTATCCAAGCCGGAGCATAAACAGATTAAAAAGAACGGCATAAACACCATCCACCCCTAGGCCTAACAAGAGCGAAGCGAAGAGAAATAGACGAACACTTCGGTTGAAGCTGCGAAAAGTCGAAACAAGCGAACCAACCATTGTTGTTCACCCCACATTGCGAAAAGATAATTAAATTGTCGCTTAGTTTCATAAAGGGTCAATATAGACATGCTCATGTTGAACTTTAGATCAAAATCAGGCCAAAAAATTGACCATTAACCCTTTTTGTTTTCTGGGTGATGGGGGAAACTGGATGGTGACTTGAAAAAAAAGTGGAAATCGGCCAAAATAGTTACTCATGAGTAACTAAGCGTACTGACAGGTCATCTGCTAAAGTGTGAAATAGAACGTGATAGGTGAGAAGGCCACGTTGCGGATCTGCACTAAATTGTTAATCCAAAATCATCAATCGTCAATGTTTAAAAAGATCATGGTCGCCAATCGAGGCGAAATTGCAAAAAGGATATTCACCGCCTGTCGCGAGCTGGGTGTCACGAGCGTCGCCATTTACTCTGATGCGGATGCGGGGTGCCAGTGGATACAGTCGGCCGATGAGGCGTACCCGCTAGGTGGCACAACAGCGGCCGAAAGCTACCTTGATATGCAAAAGGTGATTGGTATCGCTAAGGCGAACGGGGTTGAAGCGATCCATCCCGGCTATGGCTTTTTGAGCGAGAATGCTGAGTTTGCAGAAGCCTGCAGTACGGCCGGAATTAAGTTTATCGGCCCCAGTCCTGCGGCGATGCGGCTGATGGGGAGCAAAGCGAGTGCCCGCGAAGTGGCCCAACAGGCCGGTGTACCGGTGACGCCAGGGGTTGATGGGGCGGGCAAAAGCGATGGGGAGTTGCAACAGGCGGCCGACGAAATAGGGTATCCCGTTTTGATCAAAGCCAGCGCCGGGGGCGGTGGTAAAGGGATGCGAGTCGTCGAGTCGGCCGGTGATTTCTTGGGAGCCTTGCAATCGGCCCGGAGCGAAGCGGCTAACTCATTTGGGGATGACCATATCATCCTAGAAAAATATTTCACTAAGATTCACCATATCGAAATCCAAATTTTGGGAGACGAGCACGGCAATGTGCGCCATCTGTTTGAGCGGGAATGCTCGATCCAACGCCGCCATCAGAAAATTATCGAAGAGACGCCTTCTCCGACCATTTCCGACGAAGTACGTTTGGAGATCGCCAATTCGGCCGTGCGGTTGGCGCAATCGGCCGGATATTTTTCGGCCGGGACGGTCGAGTTTATGTACACGGGTGACGGCAATTTTTACCTGCTGGAGATGAACACCCGCTTGCAAGTTGAGCATCCGATTACGGAACTTGTGACCGGCCATGATTTGGCCCAGTGGATGATCAAAATTGCGGCCGGGCACACGCTTGATGTAAGCCAGGAATCTATTAATCAGCGTGGCCACGCCATCGAGTGCCGGGTGTATGCCGAAGACCCTGCTCAAAACTTTTTACCCTCGATTGCAACCGCCAGCTTGGTTGAATTCCCAGTCATGCCCAATGTGCGCTGCGAGGTTGGGATTGCAACTGGTGAAGCGGTAACACCTTACTATGACCCGATGTTGGCCAAGGTGATTGCGTTTGGTACGACGCGGCAAGAGGCGATCGGCCGCATGATTTTGGCCTTGAAACAAACCATCATTTTAGGATTGACGACCAACATTCCGTACATGCTCGATATTTTGCAGGAAGCGCATTTTCAAGCAGGTGAAACCACGACCAACTACTTGGCTGAACAGTTTGATGGCTGGGCGCCGTCTTTTGAGACTAGCGACACAGATTTGTTGGCGATTGCGGCCGTGGAGCTGCTTTCAACCGGCAACGTTCAGGCAAGCGGCGGCGGTGAAACCAAACAATCATTTGACCCGTGGAACGAACCAACCGCATGGCGGAATCGGTGACCGGTGCCCTGCGGGCCGGTATTCGGTGTGACAGCAAAGATGCAAAACGTTTGGCATGAAACAAAAGCTGATGGCTGACAGCTAAAAGCTAATAGCTAAAAATGAAATTCAAAATAAACATCAACGGCACAGAACAAGAAGTAAATGCGACCCGGCAAGGGGATCAATTAACGTTGACCAAACCAGATGGGGAAACACTGACGGCCGAAATCGTTCAAAACAACAGCGGCAAAATTGTGCTAAACCTTGATGGTCGTTTGCTGCAAATCGCAGGGCACAAAAATGGCGATGATCGCCAGCTGTGGGCCAACGGCCGGATGTTGGCCTACCAACGTATCGACGAGACAGCGGCGGGTACAGCGGCCGATCCTGGTTCGTTGTCAGCCTCAATTCCGGCCGTGGTGTCAGAGGTTTTGGTCAAAGTTGGAGACGCCGTTGGGGCGGGCGAACGACTCATTTTGCTCGAATCGATGAAAATGATCATCCCCATAACGGCCCCGGCCGATGGGACTGTGACTGAATTGATGTGTGCGGCCGGTGATAGTGTGGCCCCCGGCGTACCGCTTGTCATCATTTCAGATTGAGGGAAAAGATGAAGTTTGATGTATATAAAAATTACAACCCGGTCGGGTTAGGGTTGATCGTAATCATTGGCATTGGGCTGGTTATTCTCTTTGCAAGCGTGACCCCGGGAGCCCAAATTGGTGGGGGAAACGAAGAGCCAGCTGACCCGGTATCTGAAGCGGCGCTTGCGCAGGCGACAGAAATTTTAGACCTTGCCGAAAACGGCAATGAGTCGAACGAGCTTAATCGTCATCTTGGTTTCCAGATTGTCGATTACCGAATTATGGAAC
>JAHDEN010000314.1 GCA_020628815.1 Chloroflexota bacterium
GCGAGTACGTGTAGGCCAGCAAGAAATTATCAATGTCGGCTCAATTGGTCAGCCGAGAACAAAATCAATGGGTGCTTGCTGGACGCTTCTTACAGAAGATGGCTCAAGCTACACGCTTGAACAGTTTGAAGTCCCGTATGATCTGCAAGCGGTGATCGACTCTGTCATTGCAAAGCGACAGCCGGGCGTAAAATATATCAATAGCTCGTATGAAAATGTGCGGCTATATCCTTGGGATACGGAAGACAGGTTATGAACTCAAATCAAGCAATCATTGACGTAGAAAGTCAATTTACAAGCGGTGTGTACGGCAAACGAGAAGTTGCCATTGTGCGGGGTGAAGGTGCCATTGTCTGGGACGGCGACGGCAACGAGCTGATCGACTGCTCCAGCGGCTACGGTGTGGCGAACATCGGCCACTGCCACCCCCATGTGGTGCGAGCGATTGTGGAACAAAGCACCGTTTTGCTGGCCGCGGCCGAGTTTGTCTACAACGACACCCGTGCGCAGTTTGAAGAAAAATTGGTTTCGATTTTGCCAGATGGATTGGACAAAGTGTACCTGTGCAACTCAGGAGCAGAAGCGAACGAAGCGGCGATCAAGTTTGCACGCTTAAGTTCGGGCAAAACCGACTTTATCGCTACGGTCAAAGGGTTCCACGGCCGAACAATGGGGTCGCTCTCAGCAACGTGGAACAAAGACTACAAAAAAGATTTTGAGCCTCTTATCCCCGGTTTTAGCCATGTGCCGTATAACAATCTTGAAAAGATGGCGAACGCGATAACCGAAAATACGGCCGCAATCATTGTTGAGGCCGTACAAGGTGAAGGGGGTGTCAAACCCTCGGCCGACGGGTACTTGGCCGGACTGCGCCAACTGTGCGATGACAAGGGTGTGCTGTTGATCGTTGACGAGGTTCAGACCGGATTCGGCCGGACGGGCAAATGGTTCGCCGTGGAACATTACGGGGTCACACCAGACCTGCTCTGCATGGGCAAAAGCTTGGGCGGCGGGGTCCCCATGGGTGGTGTCGGAATTGGGCCAGCCATCCAAAACTTGGGGCCGGGCAAACACGGTTCTACATTCGGAGGCAATCCACTAATCTGCGCGGCCGCCTTAGCCAACATCGAGGCGTTTCAAGCCGAGGGGTTGATTGCACAAGCGGCCGAACGTGGCGACTATCTGATGAGCAAACTGCGTCAAATCGAGCATCCGATGATTCGGGACGTGCGCGGTTTAGGATTGATGGTGGGCATCGACATGAAAATGCGTGTAGGGCCGATTTTACGAGCGTTACAGGCCAATGGGGTTATCGGCATGCCGGCGGGCAAAACGGTGCTTAGGCTGCTGCCTCCGGCCGTGATTACAGAAGATCAGATTGATTTTGTGGTTGATGCAATTGAAAAAGCTCTAAAAGCATCAATTAAATAGCGCTCTATTAAAGAGAAGTCTCTGGAATTAACCTTGGCTTTTCTAGGGTGGTTTTCGAATAATAGTCGCTGAATAATTTCTTTGGTGGTAGGGTTAGTACTTTACATAAAAACTAGACTAACTGAGATTCACTGATTCCTACTGAATACCATTTCTCCCTCCATGACACCTACAATAGTAATTATCTGGGCCATCAACCTTTATTTTATTAATCTAACCTTGCCTCAGCTTGGAAGAAATCAAAAAGAAAAAGGTATTATCCTAATCCTCCTATCCTTTGCGTTAGGTTACGCTATCTCCAATACAATAATTCGCAATCCAACAGATGACCTTTCGTCAATATTTTTCTGCAGTGGGCTTGCTGGTATATCTTTATCTTCTTTATTTTTCTTATTTGAAAGATTGCGAAAACCCAAAAGAAGAAATTCGAAACAATCAAACGCAGAGACTTTCAATTTAATTGCTACTTCCATTGGATTGATAGCATCAATTTTAGGAATACTTGCGTTCTACTTTGATTACCTAGGATAAAAATTTGATTCTTTCAGCTTTAGAGTGGCTCCCTCTACTTCCCATAACATTAAATTCAAGATTATTTTTGGAGGAATTATGGCAGAAACATCAGGCATCAATCATATCGGGCTGGCAGTTGCAGATTTAAAAGCGAGCACCGAATTTTTTGTAGAACAGTTGGGTTGGACAGAGTCAGGGTATGATGCGTCGTACCCACGCACGGCCGTGACCGACGGAAAAATCAAAATCACCTTGTGGCAAATCGACCACGGCAAACCGACCCATCCTTTTGACAGAAGACAAAACGTTGGGCTACATCACTTGGCCTTACACATCGAAACTGAGAAACAGCTGTATGAATTAGCAGAGAAGCTCAGTGCAGTTGACGATGTGGAGATAGAATTCATGCCTGAATTTATGGGGAACGGCCCTCGCAAACATTTTATGTGCTATGAACCAAGTGGTATCCGCATTGAATTTACTTGGATGGGGAAATAATTTTTGCTAGAAAAACTAATCCAACAAATAGAATTTTTAAAAGAAATCGACCAGCTAAAACTGGTGCTACGCCAAACATTGATTTGCGGCGGCGAACGGCGGGAAAATTCGGCCGAACATAGCTGGCATTTAGCCCTTGCCGCCACAACCTTGGCCGAACATGCCAACGAGCCAGTTGACATCTCTCGGGTGGTCAAGATGGTGCTTTTGCATGACATCGTTGAGATCGACGCGGGTGATACATTTATTTACGACGACAAAGGGAATGAAGACAAAGCGGAACGGGAGCAAATTGCGGCCGACCGTTTGTTTGGTCTTTTGCCTGAATCCCAAAAAGACGAGTTCATGGCGGTCTGGCACGAGTTTGAGGCCCGAGAATCGGCCGATGCCAAGTTTGCGAACGCGATAGACCGGCTCATGCCTTTGCTTCACAACATCATGGCGAAAGGTGGCTCGTGGCAAACCCACGGCATTAACCGGGCCAAAGTTGACACGCTTACCCCAAAAATACGGGATGGGTCAGAAACATTGGCCAACTTTGTCAATCAAATCCTAGATGATGCGGTTGAAAAAGGGTATCTATCAGCCTAAAGAGACGGCCCGCTGGGGCGTCTCGTTTTTACAAAATGAAAATAGATGCAGTTCAATTTTTAGAAGACATCGTCACCATCCGCTCTCACTCAGGTGAGGAGCAGGACGTGACCAAATTTATCACCGGCCGGATGGCTGAATGGGGCTACGAAAATGCCCATGTAGACCCGGCCGGGAACGCCGTTGGTACACGCGAAAACCGTGACGAAAATGGTGAAATCACCAACGAGATTGTGCTTTTGGGCCATATCGATACAGTGCCTGGCATTGTTCCGGTTCGCCGTGAAGATGGGAAGCTCTACGGCCGTGGCTCTGTAGATGCCAAAGGACCGTTTGCCGCTTTTACCGTGGCCGGTGCGCAAGCCGACCTCCCTGCTGGCACCCGCATCGTGGTGATCGGTGCCACCGAAGAAGAAGCGCCATCGTCCAAAGGAGCCCATTACGTGCGGGATCAATACGCGCCTGATATGTGCATTATCGGTGAGCCAAGCGGCTGGGACGGCATCACGCTGGGCTACAAAGGTGTGATTTTGATCGACTATCGGCTGGACCAAGAGATGGGACACACGGCCGGCCCCGAGGTTGCTGTGGCAGAGCAGGCGGTCAATTTTTGGAACACCCTAAATGGCTATGCGACAAAGTTTAACGAGGGAAAAACAAAACTGTTTGACCAAGTTCTCCCATCAATCCGAAACTTTAACACCAGCACAGATGGCATCACCGATTCGGCCGTGATGCGCTTGGGCTTCCGCCTGCCGCCCGACTTTGACAAAAGCGAACTAGCGGCGCTGGCTGAAGCACACAAAGGGTCGGCAACTGTTGTGATTGGGGACCAAACGCACGCATGGCACAGCAAACGGACCAACAAACTGGCTAAGGCATTTTCGCGAGCCATCCTAAAAGAAGGTGGCAAACCCCGGCCGAAACTGAAAACCGGCACCAGCGATATGAACGTGGTTGGCCCCAAATGGCAGTGCCCCATCATCGCTTATGGTGCGGGTGACAGCACGCTGGACCACACCCCACACGAGCATGTTGTAATTGACGAGTACCTGAATGCGGTTCGTGTGGTACAGTCGGTGCTGGAAAATAAAATCTAAACCACTGTAATCAGTATGCTACGCATCAGTGCCCTGCGGGCCAGTAATCGGTAGAGATCAGTCCACCGTGTGAACTGCCGCGAAGCGGACTGGGCCGAAGGCCACTGACCACCAAAAATGCTCACACCTGAA
>JAHDEN010000077.1 GCA_020628815.1 Chloroflexota bacterium
CTGGGGGTGAAGAGGTCGTCGGTTCAAGTCCGGCCGCCCCGACTGGGTCACGTTTTTACGTGGCCCTTTTTTTTACCACTTACATTCCTAACCACATCAAACCACTATGACTGATCGAATTCGCAATGTTTTTGTCATTACTACCGGAGTTTTGGGCCTAATCTTTGTCTGTATCTCATTTAGTGTTGGCCTATTAGGCGTTGATCTAACACCAGGTTTTGGCCTTATCCAAATGGTTCAGCTTTTGGTCGGGATCAGCCTGCTCACCCTGTGTGGCTTTGTTCAAATCCACCATTGGCGCAACGACGAACCCCGTTCGCTACAAGCTGATATCGGCGTTCGTTTGGGCGCAACAGGGCTCGTGTTTGCGTTTATATCGGGTCTGTCAGATCTGATTGGGATTGGGACCCATGTGGGGCCAAACTTTGAGCGACCGTTTGTAGGTCCATTTCAACTGGTGGGATTAGGTATCTCGGCCGCAATTATTATTGTAGGCATGATCTTGTTTTATACCAGCAAGGGGAACGGCCGAAACTCGCTGCTTGAATTCATCGCTCCCAAAGAGAGAGCCTAACGAATCCCGTCTAATTCAAACGAATTGCCTAACAGTTCAAAAGTTGCAGATGTCCCCTGCGGCCGTTGGAAGCTAAGCGAGAAGTTTACCACTTGACCCGGTGGAACGTTCCAAGGGAATCCGGGCGTTGTAGAAAATACAAGGTAAACGGTGCCTGCAGATTGGAGCGACACATCGGCCGCCGTGACTTGGAATGAGTTTGTCCCACCATTGGCGATTGAGCCAGAAATAACCAAAGCAGACCCTTCTGGTGACACATCGGCCGAAGTCAGGGTAACAGACGCACTTGCGGGGCTACCCCCACTAAACGGAATACGAACCGCCACTTCACCCGGCAAATCGATTCGACTAACATTCCACTCTAACGAGTCCCCAGACAATCCATTTGGAACCTGAAACGCTGCGGTTGCTTGCCGCTGATCCCCGGGATTGATAAAGCCGGTTAAGTTGGGGAAGTTGCCGTTGACATTAGCCGCCCCATTCGAGGCGTATTGATTCCCCTGCTGATCTTTGATAGACACCCGCATCAGGCCGCTATCAATCACATTATTGCCGTTGTTTGCTACGGTGAAATCAACAAGCATCACAGAAAAACCAGGGGGCGTTGTGCCACTGGCCCCATCAAGGCTTGAATTTTGTACCGTGAGCGACAGGTTCCCAAACGGGACAGGTTCACCAACGGCCGCTAAGCGGGATGAGTCAACAGCGTCTGTGGTTGAGTCTGGCAGCGTATAATCGCCATACACAACCAAGCGGGATTGATCACCCGCCTCACCGAGCCAAACGAGAGTCACGCCCGGCCGGTTTTGGGCAAAAAGCTGATTGTCAGCCACAGGGATCAATTCCCGGCCGCTAACCAGATATTCCCTAAACTCACCACTGCCATAATTAATTGAGATCGAATCCCCAGGCACAAGTTTCTGCAATAACAGTTCGTTTTCGGTTGTGCCACTTAAGCCAAATACCGGATTAACCACTGTGCCATAAACCCACTCAGCCACACGCCCCTCTTCGATTTCAGGATTCCATTCCCCCGCTTGCGACACAAACTGCGCCTTAGCAGGAATAATAGTTCCATTCAAATCCAGGCCGGTTGGTGGATCGACATCGATGCTTAATGAACTTGTGCCGTCAAAAATAACGATCGAGTTGGTATCAGCCAGCTCTTCGGGTGACAGACCTGTATCATCAACAACTTCATTAGGGGAATCAGATCCGCCATCATCACCAAATCGGTCAAGCGGATCAACAAGCAAAACCCCAAATATGCACACCATAATCAAGGCCAACAGCCCTAAGGCGGATAGAATGAGCATCTGGGGGGTGAAGTCGATTGAAAAAAGTGAATTCCCAGAACTGTTTGTGTTGGATTCGTCTGACATAAAGGTTAGTTTTCTAGTTAGATATTAAGGAAGGCTATTTGGGAGGTTGCTTGATGCGACCCGAATCAGCAGTTCGTTTGAGTTAACTGAAACGGTCTGATCGATGTTGAGATACGGGATCATGATGTTAATGGTTTGGCTGGATGGTTGTAGCTCAAATCGGAGTAAGCCAGCTTCATTGGTATAGCCCAATGCCAGCAGCTCTCCTGTCGCGCTATCTTTGGCCAATACAGCCATATCAACAATCCCCTCATCAATTTCGGGCAAATTGTTTTGATTCCGGTCGTAAAACAGCACCACTTGCAGATTGGCCGCAAATGACGGCGTCATTGCCGGAGCAACAGTTGGTAGCGGGTTGATGCTAATGTTTGGCCGTGCAGTAGGTGGTGGTGTCGGGGTAGACGCGGCCTGAACCGTTGCCAAAACGTCAATCGTTTCTTGTGGCTGAGCAATGATAGTTGGTGAAGGTGTGGGGGTTGAGGTTGATCGAGCACCCCCATTATTAACCTGCGCCTGTGTCGGCCGGGCTGTTGGGGTTGGGGTTGTTAATTCAACCGAACATGCCAGCTGATACACATATTTATCAGCGATCCGATATTCAACACCAACTACCGGCTCAACCAAAATGTACATCCAGCCGGTATAGGTGGCCAAATAACTTGCTTCGCTACCGGCCGTTTCCGCACTCGCGTTATCGTTCTCAATCAAAACCCCTTGATCTGGATTTAAGAATTTCATGCGGGTGTCGTTAAACTCCGACAGCTCGCTTGTTGTACAGGTGTAATAGTTATTTTCTCGAACCCAAACGCGATAATAATCGATATCTGTAACCCCTTCTGCACGGGGCACAAAATTACGCTGAACGGTGCTACCGGCGTCGGCCGCGGTCAGCTCAAGCAAACAAGCGTATGCAGGTTGATCGTTGTCTGGGAACTGAAGCGCAACCCGACAGGCATCATGTTCGGCGCTCAACGCAAACGTAGGGGTCGGCGTAGGGGTCGGGGTCGGATTTGTGAGTGTGAACTTGAGGCAATAGGTTTTCCCAGATGGATTTGATGGGTCTTCATTAATAAGCGAAATATAGTGCCAAGCATCTCTACTAGGCGTATATTCAATAATGGAGTCTTTATTACCTTGAGGCGCGCTGGTTGTAATACGCTCCCCTTCAGGATTATAAAGAGTCATAGCCGTATCGAGCCCGTCTGAAACATCGCTGGTACTGATCGAGTAAGGAATCCCTTCTTGTGCCCAAAAACGGTAAAAGTCTACGTCACCGGCCGGCCACAAAGTCGCCTTGTCTACCGCACACCCGGTGGGGAAAACAGTGTCTAGCGAATACGCCGTCTGTAGCGAATCGTTCCCTTCATACACATCGATAAACAGCGGAGTAGCGGTCGCACTATTATTGGGGGTAGATGTAGCCGTCGGCTGCGGGTCATTAGACTCGATATTAACGACAAAAGTAGAATTAGCACCCAAAGTTGCATTGGTTGGGTTTTTTAACACCACAATAAAGTTCTCGCGATCTTCAGTGATGTTGTCAGCTAAAATCGTAATATCAAATGATTGTGAGGAGCCGGTTGCTTGGGTGAAGGTCAAAACACCATTTGTAACAGGTGTATAGTCTTGAGTTGAATTCGCAGATCCATCTACGGTTTGATATTCAACAGTCACCACAGTATTGTCGGTAATCGCAGGATTAATATTGACCGTAATCGATTGCGCTTCGTCTGTATTTGGTTCGGTGCGCACAATGTCTGTTCCTGCAAACTGAAGCACAGATGTTTGAGATGGTAGCCGAGCCTCGGCCGTTGAGCTGAAAAGCTGAGTTGCGACAAAACCCAACAGCAACAACGCTCCAAGAAGGAATATGCGAGGCGACAAATATTTGAATGGGGTCCCTAAGTTTTCGTTTTTTGATAAATCCATAGACCTATAGGCCTGTTTGTCAAGGACAAGAATAAAGTTTAATAAAGTAAAATCGACAAAAAATAATCGTTGCTATCTAAGTCGAACAGCAAAGCATCTATGTTACATCAGCACAAAATGAGAGCCGTTAATTAGACATAACACTAAAATTATAGTGTAGAGAGCGATGAACACCAAAATATGAAGCTGTAATACAATTTGATTCTATATAATCGGCAGAAGAAAATACCCATCTATCGAGAGGAACATCAAAATGGTTACAAAAAGATGGTTAGGAATCGGGTTTATCGCATTGGGGGTCATCGGAATTTTTGGCGCTTTTGTTAATGATATATTCAGCTTAACCGACTACCAAGGGATCGGTCCGGCCCAACGCGTTGTCATCGGGCTCTCGATTATTCCGATTTTGGTTGGGGCTAGCCTTCTGCCATTGGGAGATAAACCAGCTTAGTATGGTTGAAAGATTTAAGAAAAACCCGGCCGCGGCTGTTGCTGCGGTCTTGATCGGTCTCGCCTTGTTAGCCTACTTGGGCTATTTGGCCATTTATTTCAACTACGCCATTAAGCTTTTCCAATTCCCATTTGATTACGATCAAGGGGAAGGACATGAACTGCTAGACACCATCATGCTGGCACGGGGAGAATGGCCTTATCAAAATGCGGATCGATATCCGTTCTATTCATCCAACTACCCACCGCTGTTCCACGTTTTTATCATCCCGCTCATTTGGATTTTTGGCCCACAATATTGGACCGGCCGCCTCGTTGCCTTCCTCTCCTCATTAATTACGGCCGGGATTTTGGGGTATGCGGTTTATCGAGAACAAACGGTTAAACGCTGGTGGCTCATCGCCCTATGCACGCTCATGTACCCCGCCTCCAACTACGTCTACCATATTGGGCCACTGCTACGACAGCATATTTTTATGATCTTGTTCGAGGCGGCGGCCGTGGTGCTGATGGCGGCCACACTGAGCAACGAGGAAAAAGACGGCCGGAAGCGCCCCATTTGGCTGCTATGGGTCATGATATTTTTGCTCATAGCTGGGTACACCAAACAGCTGGCATATGCCACAGTAGCAGCGCTCTACATCTTTTGGTTTTTGCGTGACATGAAACGCTCTGTTTTATGGGGGATTGGATTTGCCGCAGTTACCGGTGCCGTGTTCTTGGCGATTAATATTTCAACCGACAATCAGTGGTGGAACAACACAATTGCGGCCAACTTAAACGAATTTATCCCGGCCCAAGCGATTGGGCTGTATCGGCAGTGGTTTAGCCTGCACATGATGATCACGCTAGTAGCGGCCGGTTACGCCGTTTACCAGCTTTATTTTGAACGATTGTCGATCTATGCGATTTGGTTTGTGCTCACAGCCGTTAATAGCGTCACGGCCGGAACTTGGGGGGCCGGTGAAAGTTATTTTGTCACCACGATAGCGGCCAGCATCGTCTGTACTGGCCTCGCCTTCTCGCGCATGTTAGAACGACTCGAGACTGATCCACCTGAATGGGTCAACCGAATCCCCATCAACGCGCATTCCGCCCTGTTGATCCTCATTCCGATTTTGTTTTTGTGGCAGGCTAATACGGTTTTCCACATGCCAACCGGCAGCGAATTCACCCGGGCCATCGCACGGATGACCGGCCGCCCTGATGTCACTTGGGTCGCGCCACAAACCTCTTGTTCGGCCGACCGTGATCCTGAACCGCTTCCATACGTTGATGACGCTTTTGTGCTCATCGGCCGACCACCTACTGTTGAGGATCGCTTAGCGGGCGAACAAATTGCGGCCGAAATTTTAAAGGGAGACACCCCCGCCTTTGCCGAAGAAGCTGGATTTAATCTCAGGGTCGGCCGAGAGGTGGTCACCAATCCCACCCAATTACGCAATTTAAACCTTGCGGGACTACTCGATAAGACAGAAATGGTTACAATGTTAGAGGATAAAGCGTTTGACACTGTGATTTTTAGAGCCCAATTTTATCCACCAGAAGTGCTGGTAGCGATTGGGCAAAACTATGAACAGACTAACTTGATCCAAATGAACGGCTTTGTGTACTGCATTTATAGACCCGATAACAGTGGTCAGTAACCAGTCCGAAGAACACTGACTACCAAAGACATGCCCATTCAAGACATCACCCTCCCCACATTTTCAGGCCCGCTTGATCTACTGTTGCATCTGATCGAACGGAGCGAAATGGATATTACCGCCATCTCGCTCTCGAAAGTTGCCGAGCAATATTTGGTCGAAGTTGAAAAGATGAAGCAGCAGTCGCGCATTGAGCCGCTGATGGAGTTTTTGGTAATTGGAGCGCAGTTGGTACTGATTAAATCCCGTGCGCTTTTGCCAGAGGTAACCGTTGCAATTGAGGGGGAGGACGAAGAAGACCCGGCCGAGGCCCTAGCCCGACGTTTACGCGAATATCGCCAGTTCAAAGAAGTTTCAAAATGGTTTACCAAACGGGCGGAGTCGAATATGCGGACCTATTTACGTGTGGCTCCCATCGCCAAACGGGTTGTATCTTCTGAGCCTGATCTAACCGGCATCACCACCAACACGCTGTACCAATTTTTGATCGATATTTTGCTGCGGGCTGAAGAGCTCAAAGACAGCGTAAGTGTGCGCCAAAAACCGAAATACACGATTGAAGGGCAAATCGATTCCTTGCGCCACTGGGCACGCACCAAAAAGCAATTTATGCTCAAGGATTTGTTGTCTGGTGCCGTTAATCGGTCAGAATTATCGGTTACGCTGTTGGCAACGCTAGAATGTATTAAGCGGCGCGAGGTCTATGCTTCGCAGGAGTTTATGTTTGGCCCCGTAACAATTACGGTGTTGGATGGATCTGAAGAGCTGGAGGAGGTTGCCGAGGGTGACGAAACATCGGTAGAGGCGTAGCGAGCTGCGGGCCATACGTATCAAATCAAACAAATTGATCGAGAAATCATCTATGCCAAATTTGATCAAGTGGATGTAGGGGTGTCCCTTGTGGGCACCCAGATTGACGCCATGCCGGACCTCAGGGCACCCACAAGGGATGCCCCTACATCATGTTTTGGGTTATGGAAATGATGATTTCTGCGGCAATAATGCCTAATTTTTGCCTTAAGTTGAGACCAATGCTAGCGAATGTCGTAGCCCCGGAATGGCAACAAATATTGAATCCCTACTCGTCCACGTGCCAGCCTAGCTCTTCCATATTTGCCTCATCCGCAATCTCGGCCGGCAGATCGGCCAAAACCATCTCAGCCTCAACCGCAACCGTCCCGTCGGGCAAAATAATCTCCCCTTTGGCCCGCCCCAAACGGCCGCGTAATTTAACCACCGTCCCTTTGACCGTAATCGGTGTCTCGACAGGTACTGGATGGCGAAACTTGACCTCAAGTTTGACCGACATCATGAAATGATGGTGGTCTCCACCGATCATCGAAACACGGGCAACCGTCTCATCCAACATGCTGGTGAGCACACCGCCGTGCACAATGCCGGGGTAGCTGTTGTACAGCTCCGGCACGGTGTAGTGGCTGATCACTTCATCTTTTCCGTTGTCAAAAAATTCCATGTGCAGCCCAACCGGGTTGTCCCGACCGCAAATGAAACAGGTGTTTGAATTGGGTTGTTTTTGGTTATGCATCGTCTCCGCCTCCATTTGAGTCAACTGAATCAACAATATTTAGTATGCTTTCCGCCAAGCGAATGTGGGCCTCATCGATCATTTTCCCCCCGTATGAGAACACCCCGATACCCTGCTCTTTTAAGCGTCTGCTTTCATGCAGCACGTCTCTGGCCCACTCTACCTCGTCGGCCGTGGGGGCAAAAGCTTGATGGATCGGTTCGATTTGGACCGGATGAATGGCCAACTTGCCGCTGAATCCCATGTCAGACATCGTACGAGCTTGTGTGGCTAAGCCATCTACATCGCGCCAAGCGGTATAAACGGTGTCGATCGCTTGAAGCCCGGCCGCGGCCGCAGCCATCACCAAAGCACCCCGCGCATAGGTTAGCTCTTCCCGGTTCGGCATCGCTCGTGCCCCGATCGATGCAATTAAGTCCTCTCCGCCTAAAATCAAGCCTCGTAAATTGGCTGAGCTTTGGATTATTTCACCCAAATTCATGAATCCCAACGCCGTCTCGATCATCGCATAAACCGGCATCCCTTCAGGCAAATCGTCCGCCAGCTGATCCAACAGCTGTTTTGTTTCTACTTTTGGCACAACAATGCCATCTGGCTGGCCGGCAACAATCGCTTTAATATCAGCTTGTGCCCCCTTCAAAGAATCAGCATTGATGCGTACCATGCGCAACGTTGTTCCAAAATCAATCGAACGTAATGCCTCCAGCGTCTGAGCGTGGGCATCAGATAAGACGGAAGGTGCAACCGCATCTTCAAGGTCGATAACCACAACATCGGCCGTTGATTTGGCCGCTTTTTGTAATTTTCGGCCGCTGTCACCTGGGGTAAATAAAAATGAGCGAAGTGGGGACATAAAAAGGATAGGCTATTTAAAAGGAGATCAGGAGGTTTTCGACCAACAAGCGCACGTTGGCATTTTGGTCTAACCAAGTGAGGGATTGATCTGTTTGGTTTAAGTTTTCGGCGATTTTTTCAGACGATAGACGCCCGACCACATCATGCAAATTGTCGATGTCATGCACGTTGATAATCTGGGACAGATCATCTTGCCCATTTGATAAGATCAGTGCGTCGCGCCACCAGCCAAGCCATGTGCGCAATAGCTGGTGCAGCTGCTCAGCATTGCCTGAAAGCTTTTCGGCCAGCTTAAAACGATCGACTTTGCCCATTTTCAAGATGCTCGTCAGCTGTTCAGTTTGTGCCTGATAGTCGGCCAAAGCGGTTTCACTCCCGGCCGCTTCAATCGCCCACCCCATGCGGCCGTTGGCAAGATGGGCCAACACCGTTGCTTTTTCGGTCGGCACACCCAAATCGTTTATTAAATGATCTTTGATTGTTTCTAACGGAACCGGCCGTAGGCTAATCCCCCGGCAGCGAGAGTTAATGGTAGGCAACAGCGCATCAGACTCAGACGCGGTTAAAATCAAAATCACATTGGGTGGCGGTTCTTCAAGCGTTTTTAGGAAGGCGTTTGCCGCACCGGGAGTAGCTGCATCAAACCGACTCACAATCGCAATTTTATAAGGCCCTTCCATGGCGGTCCGGTTTAGGTCCTGCTGTAGCTCCCGTATCTGCTCAATTTTAAGTGTTTCGTTGCCACGGTTCCCCATGATCGGCTCAACCAAAATCAAGTCAGGGTGTCTGCCAGACGCGATCAGTTTACATTTGCGGCAGGTGCCACACGGCCGATTTTCAGGATATTCGCTTTCGCAGTTTAAAGCCTGTGCAAACAGCCGTGCCAAGTGGGTACGCCCCACTTTAGGTGGCCCTGTAAACAGCCACGCATGCCCCACGCGATCATAAATTATTGCTGAACGGAGGCTTTCAACCGCCCAATCGTGCCCTTTAATATTCCACATAGTTTTTCTGGGCAGATTTTAACTCAATCTGAGGTTATTTGTTATTGACTCTCGCCAACTCCTACAAAAAACGGCCGAGCCTGTTTTCTAACAAGCCCGGCCGGATGGTTTTGCTCTATTTATATTTGCCTGGCGCCTGTCTAATCTCGCCGAATCAAAGGTAGATAGACCCGTTTGATATTAGATTCAAAGCGCACTGTCACACTCCGATTTTGATCCATAGTCAAAATACAGCTTTCTGTTCCCGAGCAGTCACCGCCCCAACCTTCAAACGTAATCGTCTCGTTTGGTTTGGCATCGGGGGATTGAACCAGTTCGATTTCTGTACCGTGGTTCAGTTCGGCCGTGCAGGTTTCACCGCAGAAGATCGCCCCTGGGCTACTCAAAATCCGGCCGGTGCCACTCCCAATTTTTGTGACCGTTAACGTGTAGCGATTTAGCGTAAACACAGCTTCGACATCTAAATCCTCGGTCAATGTCACCACACAAGGATCTGTGCCAGTGCAATCCCCAATCCAGCCAGCAAAGGTCGTGCCCACTTCAGGATTTGGGGTTAACGTCACCTCTGTCCCGTAATCATACACCTCTGTACAGTCAAAATTACATTCAATGCCTGTTGGGTTGCTGGTCACATTTCCTTGACCGGTTCCGCTAATCGAAACCGAAACCGTAACCGGGATAATCGTAAATTCGGCCGTCACCACGCGTGTATCTGTAATAGCAACGGTACACGGTCTAAAGCCGGTACAGGCTCCAGACCATCCCTCAAATGTTGAGCTTGGGTCGGGCAAAGGCTCAAGGGTTACGGTTGATTGAAATTGATATTCGTAGTCACAAACTTCACCACAAACAATGGTAGAGTTTGTGCTTGTTATTGTTCCAATACCGGTCCCGATTTTCCCAACAGACAGACTAAAACCAGCGATACCAAACTCAGCATTAACAGTTTTTTCCCCGTCCATCGTCAAAACACAAACGCTTTGACCCGAACAGTCACCCGTCCAACCTAAAAAGGAATAGCCCATTTCAGGTACACCGGTAAGCGTCACCACATCATTTGAAACCAAATCATATGAGCAGGAGTCTGAACAGTTGATATTTGGCCCTGAAACAGACCCAAATCCAACGCCAGAAACTGAAACAGAGATTCCGGTCGTCGTAACTTCATAAGGGCCCATTTCGATAGTCCCTTCTTCAACCCGGGTGCTGCCAGCCAAGTCAATGCCGGTGCTATTTGCTCCGTTATTACCCGCATTAATCGCGGGTGAGCCAGAAGTTAAATTGAAATCACCATTTAATGTTGGGATAGAGCTCAGGTTGATGGGAGTTTTAAACAACGGATCGCTATCAATATTATTTCCGAGATCAGTGCCTGCATCTGTATCCCAAGAATCGCTGCCACCACTTTGTTGAATGATGCTGTTTGAAATGTCGGCCGAGCCAGAAATATAGAAAAGATTGGCCCGTAGCGTTCCGTCATTAAAGCCATCTGTCCCTTCTGAGTTATCCCAAATAATCGAATTCGAAATGGTAGGGCTGCTTCCATTATTAAACACCCCTCCACCATTAAACACAGCGTTATTCCCAGATATCGTGGCGTTTATTAGCGTAATATCACTTTGCTCGTTAGCGATCGCCCCACCAAAAACAGATGCTTTATTGCCTACAAAAAGGGCATTGGTGTAGCTGGCTTGGCTATCAAACTGATTAGAAATCGCACCCCCTTCTTTCGCCTCGTTGGCTCTAAATTCGACATTGGTGTAGCTAGGGTTGCTGTCAAAGTTAACGATGCCTCCCCCTTTGCCATCATCTACCGTGTTTTGGAAAAACTTAACCCGGTTCCCAATCGTATCGCTCCCCTCATTGTTATACATGCCGCCGCCGGCCGATGCGGCCGTATTCGCCGTAAACGTAACATCATTTAGGGTTGGAAAGCTTTTGTCTGAATACATCCCCCCACCGCTGTTAATCGCTCTATTCCCATTAAAAGCAACGTCGTCCAAAATCACAGTCGAACTGACATACGATCCCATTCCCCCACCAAACAAGGCCTCGTTGTTGTTAAAAACAACATCGTCAATATCTATGGTGCTGCTATAGGTATACATCGCACCCCCGATATTAACGGCCGTGTTATTTGAGAAAGTTGAATTTCGGTAAGTTACAACGCTCTGCCAGTTATAAACAGCACCACCATCTCCATCACCATCTCCCCCCTGAGACGTATTGTTTGAAAATGTAACCGTATCAAAGACGGGTTCGCTTGTTAAGTTATAAACGGCACCACCGCTAGCAGTGGCTACATTTTTATTAAATTCAACAGAGGTGATCTGCGCATCGCTGTTGGTCCCGTTATACATCGCCCCACCTTCAATGGATTGGTTTCCAACAAATGTCAGGTTGCGCAAAATCGGTGCTGATTCTCGATTGTAAATCCCCGCGCCCCTAAAGTCTGACGTATTTGATGGGCCATCAGCCTGCCCCGCTGTGATCGTAAAACCGTCTAAAATCGCGGTTGAATCGATATTTTCACCCTCAACAACGTGATAGCTGTTCCGGCCGCTGATGTTTGCGGCCAATTGTGTAACGCCATCTCCATTTTTTGTGTCATTGTTGTCGATGTCGCCGCTCAAGACTGTGACATTTGTCTCCCAGTTTCGATCTCCCAAACTCCCCTCAGAGCCGCTGAACCCACCATAAATCTCGACCCCATTTTCAAGCAAAAACGAATCGTTTTCTGAAACACCTGGCGTGTAAACCCCGGCCGCAACCCACACTTGGTCGCCAGAATTTGCATTGTTCAAGGCTGTCGCCAGACTGGTGTAAGCATTTGCCCAGCTGGTCCCATTGTTTGATCCACTGGCATCAGCTTTGACAAAAATCGTACCGGCCGCATTAACCGGTGATAGGGAAAAGCGCAGGCCTAAACCTACAAGAAAAGTAGCGGCGATAATTAAAATAAAGTTAGCCGTTTTTGGGAAGTGTTTTGAGATGTACATTTAAACCTTTTGATAGGGAGTCAGCATAATCTATGAGGATGACATAAACTCAGTTTGTTTAGAGTAGGCCTTGCATAAGATATCGGGTTCCGGCCGTTAAAATTTTTTAGGTATCGCAGATTTATCTGAAATACCCGGCAAATCAAAGTCAGGATACGGCAAAATGAGCGCAAAAATGGCTCGGCACAGTGTAAAGCATAATACACTTTCCTAACCATAAACCTTCTCAAAATAAAAATAAATAGTAAATTCTTTTCATTCAGTCTAAAATCCAAAAAGTTCCCTATTAATCCAGCCCGTATCTGGCTATCGGGGACAAATAGTAGTTAAAACATCCAATTCAACCAGCCACTCACTGTCATACTGTGATCTATGACCCGATCTGAACAATCAGAAAAGCCATCTCCACCCGCGCAAAAACGACCAAAACGAAAAAGGCGTCGGGGATGTTTCCCAGCCATCCTATTAGGGCTTGCAGCTTTGTTAGGCATTTACCTGCTGATGGTCAACCCCATCGTTACCGATTGGCGCAGGAGCCAAATCACAACGGATGGAGGTGCCGGTCACCTAAATCCGGCTGAGCGAGTGTATCTCCAATTTCTGCTAACCCAACAGGTAGATGAGCTGTTTTCAGCGGCCGGGAATCAACCCGAAGCGACTGTATTTGAAATAGCTCCGGGGCAAGGAGCCACGGTGATCGCCCAAAACCTAAACGCAAACGGCTTGCTCACCAATCAAGAACTGTTTTTAAATTATGCCAACTACTACGGGTATGATCGGCAGTTTGAAGCGGGACGATTTTTGATCGAACCTGGAACAACCGTTGCCGATCTGGCTGAACAGTTGACCAATGCTCAACCTTTCGAGATTACACTGCGCTTTTTAGAAGGGTGGCGGTCAGAGGAAATGGCGCGCAATTTCGACTTACTCGAAGCGCCAAACATGTCAACGGCCGAGTTTTTGCGCTTAACCCAATCCCCTAAAGCTGAATGGCTAAACAACTATCCCGCCTTAGCCAGCCTGCCTCCGGGGGGCTCATTAGAAGGGTATCTGTTTCCTGATACCTATGTTTTTTTGCCCGAAGCAACCACGGCCGAGGTCATCGAAGCGATGTTGGCCAATTTTGAAACCAAGGTAACGCCCGACATGCGCCAAGCGTGGGGAGCGGCCGGGCTCAGCGTGCACGAGGCGATCACAATCGCATCAATCGTACAGCGAGAAGCGGTAGTCACGGCCGAAAAGCCAACTATCGCTGGGGTTTTTCTCAACCGCATCGCCATCGATATGAAATTAGAGGCGGACCCCACGGTGCAATATGCCTTAGGGTATTCAGACAGCTGGGGCAGCTACTGGAAAACCCCCTTGTATCTTGAAGATCTTAAAGTCGATCATCCGTGGAACACCTACGTTTACCCCGGTATCCCGCCCAGCCCAATTGCATCACCCGGCATAGATTCGCTACAAGCGGTAGCCAACCCGAAGCAAACAGACTTTCTGTTTTTTGTGGCTGGATGTGATCCGGCCGCCCCAAGCACCCATGTGTTTGCCACAAATTTTGACGATCATTTAGTCAACGTAAATCAATGTCGCTAAGTTTTTCTAAATTCAAGAGTTTGATCGCTATCTTGCTTGCATTTTTCCTAGCAGGATGTCAGCAGCAAACGCCCCAAGTTGTTAAGATCGGCCTTGTGGCCCCTTTTGAAGGTCAGGATCGTGACATCGGCTATGATGGCATTTATGCGGCTCGTTTGGCCGTGCGGGAGTTTAACCAAGCGCAAGCGGCCGAAAATGGAGATCTGCGTGTGGCCCTTGTCGCTTTAGATGACAGTGGGAATGGTGACATGGCGGCCGGAAACGGCCAAGCCTTGGCCCAAGACCCCGCCATCATTGCGGTTGTGGGGATGGGTGCAGAAAGAACAAGGTTAGCCACTGCTGAGAATTTGGCGGCGGCGAGAATCCCTTATCTACACATCGGTGTTTACCCTCTTGAAGCAACATCTTCAGACCAGCTGCCAGCAAGTTTCAAGGAAAGGTACGCGGCGGTCACACCGTTTGATGAAGTTGCAGGTGATCAAGCCGGTTCAGTTTACGATGCATTTGGCTTAATTTTCGCCGGCATAGAGATTTTAGACGATGAGAATCAACAGGTTACGGCTGATAATCTGGCAGAAATTTCAAAGTCAGTCAAAATACAGAGCATCACCGGCCAAACACTGGTGTGGGATCAATCAATTCAATAACCCCATTTCACAGATTCAAACAATAGGGATACCATGAAAATTTTTCGCAGACTGCTTGGAGCCATCATCATCATCGCCGCCATTATCGGCATCGCGGCCAGCGCTGGGCTGGTTTATGTCAGTAATATCGCCATCGAATCGATTAACCAACAGGCCAGCGGGATAGCCGGGCTTGTTTCAACCAATCTAAACACCACGGCCGAAGCGCTCGAATCGGTTAAAGGGACGGTGATTGAAGTGAACGAATCGGTTGCCACACTATCAAACACAGCTTCATCACTGTCTGAATCGGTCTCTAGCACAGAACCGTTGTTTGATCAGGTAAAACAGGTCACGACAGAAGATGTCCCCGGCAGCATAGAAACGGTTCAAGAAACGATTCCTAATTTAGTCAGTGTTGCTGGCACGATTGATGACACCTTAACCGCACTAAGCGGCTTTGGTTTCAACCAAAAGTTCTTCGGCCGGGAAATAGATTTGGATCTTGGGATTGATTATGACCCAACGCAACGCTTTGATCAGTCTATGCAGGAATTAGGCGATAGCTTAGATGGGTTGCCAGAATCGATGCGGAGCTTGAGCGATGATTTGGATACGACCTACGACAGTTTAGAGGCGGTAAGCGTCAACATCGATACCCTATCAACCGACCTAGCAGACATCAATGCACAGGTTGAAACCATCCCGCCACTTTTGGATAGTTATCTAGAATCGGTAACAGGCATTAACACCCAGCTTAACGGCATTTTAGACAATCTCGGGACCCAGCTAGAACAGGCTAAAATTATTGTTCTAATGGTTGCAATTTGGTTTGGCGTGCTGCAACTGGCCCCGCTTGTAATCGGAATCCAACTGCTTTTTGCACAACGAACCAACGAAAGTGATCGCATTATGGCCGGTGTCCGAGCCGAATTTGCAAAAATTGAGGAAGAAAGAGGATTAAATTCAGACCACACGCTCGAAATGCCTTAGGCATTCAGAGTTGCGGCAATTATTTATGATTCGATTTCGTTGTGTTTTTAATCTGCATTCGATTTCAACAACCGCTTTACTTCTGTTAGCGGTTGTTTTTTTGCTGGGATGTGATCAGCCATCCCCACCTACAATCATCTTTGTCTCGCCAGAAGTTGAGAGCTTAGAGCCTGAATCAGCGGCCGCTTTAGCTGTCGAGAGTCTGCCGACTCCCACGCTCGACCCGCAGCTTTCTGGCGAAAGCTTGAACACAGCGAACGATAGTCTGCAACTGGCCCAGGCAACGCCAACGGCTGAATTTTCACCCACCCCGTTGCCTACCCCAACCGCGACCAAAGTCTTGCCCCCAAGTGAGCTGTTGGAAAGCGGGTTGCGCCAGATTGAGTTAGAAAACATGGCGGCCGCGGAAGGGTTTTTCCGCCGCTTGCTAGACAGCCCAGATAGCTCGGCCGAATTAGTTAGTCTGGCTCAGTTTAATTTAGGAATCGCTTTGGTAGCAGAAGACCAAATCGGAGAAGCAAAAGCGACATGGGCTGACTACACGCAGAATTCGACCAGCATTGATGCCACTGTCTGGTATCGGTTAGCACAAATTGAAACAGATTCAAGTGCGGCCGAGGCCTACTACCTAACCTTTCTTGAAAGCCATCCTGAGTTAGGCGCATACGTTTACCCCAAGTTGGCCCGGCTCAACCCAGACAAACAGGAAGAATATTATTTAGCCGCACTAAATACCGGCGCATGGTATCGAGAAACAATAGACATTCGGCGTGATTTAGCCGATTTGTATATCGCACAAGAGCGATACGCAGAGGCGGTTGCTCAATACGAAGCGATCCGCACCGCCGCATTTACCGCTTTCACCAAAGGGGAGATAACCTACAAAATCGGTGAAACGTGGGAGCTGGCTGGGAATGACGCGGCCGCAATTGAGAGTTGGCAGTTCGGCATGAGCCAGTTCCCAACCGCCTACGAAAGCTATTTGGGATTATCAAAATTGGTTGAACGGGAGATTCCGGTTGATCAATTTCAACGGGGATTGGTCGATTACCATGCAGGTGTTTACGGCCCCGGAATAGAGGCGTTTAACACGTATATCGCGGCCAATCCGGAAAATTATCGGCCGGATACACATCTGTTTCTTGCTTGGAGCTATGAACAAACCAAGCAGTTTGATGCGGCGCTAGAAAGTCTCAATGATTATCTAGCCCTCAATCCAGAAGATAGGGCTGTTATCGGCACCTACTATGTTGAAAAATCAACAATGGAAACACGGTCGATCAGCACCGCCACCGCTGTTGAAACCTTAACCGATTTTATCGCTAACTACCCCGAGCATCCAGAGATGCCGTACGCCCGCTGGCGCCGGGCCGTTTTAGCTGATCGATTTTTGCTACAGCCGGAGCTGGCGATTCCTTATTACGAAGAGTTTGTGGCATTCCACCCTCAAGACGAAAACAGTTCGGCCGCGCTTTTGCGTTTAGGCCTGCTGCATGATGGATCAGGGAACAGAGATGCGGCCCTTGGTGCATGGGAGCAAGCGACCCAATTTGCAGACAATGAAGGCCGAGCCAGCCTGTTGTGGCTGTTGCGCAACGGTGTTGAGCCACCGGCCGATTCTGCAGCCTTGAGCGCGGTCCAGAGCAATCCGGGCAACTATTACAGCCTGCGGGTCAACGCGCTGCTTAATGAGCAGGTCGATGTTCCGTTCTCGACCAGCACCATTGATCTCACCATCGACCCAGAAACTGAGCAGGCTGACACGGAGCAGTGGCTGGCGCAAACATTCGGCCTCGACGGGGTTAGCAGTCAGCTACCGGCCGAAATTGCAGGGGATGGCAGATTGATTCGCGGCCGGAACTTGTGGCGCATCGGTGAACGAGATGCCGCTAAATGGGAGCTTGAGTCTCTACGTAAAAGTTATTCGGAAGATCCGGTTGCAAGCTACCAAATTGCGATCGAGTTGAAAAACATCGGCCTATTCCGCTCTTCAATTTTGGCGGCCAATACGACCCTAATCCGGTCAGGCGCATCGATTTACAACGCTCCTCTCGGGCTAGCACGGCTTATCTACCCAACGTATTACTCCGATATGGTTCTCCCCCTATCAGACGAATACGGCTATGACCCATTGCTCCATTTTTCGCTCATACGCCAAGAAAGCTTATTTGAGGGCTTTGCCACCTCATCGGCTTATGCACAAGGGCTAAGCCAAATTATCCCTGACACAGGCACGTTTGTGGCCCAACGCTTAAGTTGGCCCGGCTATGAAAACAGTGACCTCTACAAGCCCCACATCAGCTTAATTTTTGGTGCTTATTATTTTGATCAGCAATTACAGCTGTTTGAAGGCTTTTACCCGGCCGCTTTAGCCGCCTACAACGGTGGCCCGGGAAATGCGATCCGCTGGTATGACGAAGCAGGTTCAGATCCAGATCTTTATCTTGAAACGATTAATTTCTCAGAAACTCGCCTCTATTTGCGCACGATCACGTCTAACTATCAAATTTACAAACAATTATACGGCCGGCCATAACCCCCGCTTACACATCAGCTTTAGCAGCTAAAGCAAGACGTTTATCCGCTACGAATGCTTTGGGTAAATAGACAAAAAATGTAGTTCCAACGCCATATTCTGACTCTACTAAAATACGGCCGTCCATTTTTTCAACAAATTTTTTCGTAATTGAAAGCCCAAGCCCCGTCCCTTCATATTCGCGATTATACTCCCCATCGGCTTGGCTAAATGGCTCAAACAGCTTCAGGATGAAATCTTCCTTAATCCCGATTCCATTGTCCTGAATGGACAAGCAAATTTCACTTTCGAACTCTTTGACAGCCAGCTTTATTGTCCCACGGTGGGTAAATTTGTTCGCATTGCTAAGCAAATTAATCAGTATCTGTTTCAAAATTTGCGGGTCAGCCTCGAGATATAGTTCGGATGGATAAGATTCGATCACAAATTCATTTTGCTTCGCTTGGAATATGGGCATCAACAAAGCCTCAAGCTCCTTAAATATAACTTGGATCAGAACCGGCTGGATGCAAAAGTCGATCTGATTGGCTTCAACTTTCGAAAGATCCAAAATGTTGTTAATCAGCCCCAAAAGGTTTTTTGCGGCCGTTCTTACTTTAGCAACATCTTTAGTCGCTTCCGGATTTGCATTTGACTCGATAAGCTCTTCCTCGATCAGTTCGCTATAACCGATAATCGCATTTAACGGGGTGCGAAGTTCATGGCTCATACTGGCTAAAAATTTAGATTTTGCAGAATTAGCTTCTTCAGCTCGATTTTTCTCAATAATGAGTTCGGTAGTGCGATCTTCAACTTTACGTTCTAGATGGCTTTTATAAACCTCTAAATCGTCTCGACTTTTTCTAAGCTCTTCTGCTTGCTCCATAAACCCTGTGACCAAGGATGTTAAAAACCACCGACACCCGAAAATAAAGATAATATAGATAACTAAATGGAACAAAGGAGGTTCTGGATGCGGAGTTACTTTTATTCCATTAACTTCAAGCAGATACTCAATGGTCAAAATCGCGATTGAAGCATACGTAAACAACGACAGCGACGATCTTGATGCATACGAGCTAACCACCGTCATCACCAGCGCAGAGGCGAACATGCCTGGGTCATAAAATCCATCGGGCGAGCCGAAAATAGCCGCTGCGAATGCGATAATGACGAATGAGAGCAAAATCGTTAAAGACCTTTCAATTTCTAATTTTTTGAGCGAGCGATAGCTAATAAAGCAACCAAACACCAAAAATAAAGGTGCCGAAATTGAAATAATTAGGTTTTGAGTTGTGAATGATTGTGCGTAAAAGTAAAAAAGCGGGGAAAGAAAAACAACTGATAAACATACTGAAATCCCCACAGCAAGGGCGTTATAGATATAGTCGATTTTTTCTTGCAGCTCTCTGTCAACCGGCTTTGGAAAGTAGTTGTTTAACGTTGATTTAAGAAATTTAAGCATCAGGCAGATTTATGATTACCAGTATACGAGCCAACAGCATAAAATATTATTCATGTTTTTTGTACCCAGATTTTAGTCATGCATTGCTTTAAACTTTCATAACCTAGAAACCCTAAATTACCTTATGTGTAGAAATATTCGCCCCCTATTTAATTTTGACCCACCAGCCACCCACGATGAGATTGAGGCGGCCGCCTTGCAATTTGTGCGCAAAATTAGCGGTTCTCGCAAGCCGTCTAAAATTAATGAGGCCGCTTTTAACGCCGCTATTGCTGAAATTGCGGCCGCATCTGGCAAACTGCTCAGCTCGCTAGAAACAAACGCCCCTGCTAAAAACCGAGAGGCAGAACGTGCCAAGGCTAAAGCTCGCGGTCAAGCTCGCTTTAATCGGTAATAAAAAAGACCTTGCCGATTGACAAGGTCTCTTTGCTTGATATTGTTTCCGAAACGAGATTGCGTCATACCCGCGAAGGCGGGTATCCAGTGCCAAATCTAGTGCTAGATTCCTGCCTTCGCAGGAATGACACCGCTCAACGAAAGTTTGAAAAACTAACTTTACGTATGGCTAGTTCAATGAGGCGATTGCCGCGTTTAGAGTCTCACTCGGCCGCATAGCCGCTACACCCAACGCATCATTTGGTTGATAATAGCCTGCAATATCCATCGCCCGCCCCTGCACGTCATTCAGCTCGCTTACGATCTTATCTTCGTTCACAGACAGCTGTGTCGCTAACGGGCCAAATTTGGCTTTCAGATCAGCATCGGCCGACTGCTCTGCCAACGCCTGCGCCCAATACATCGCCAAATAAAAGTGGCTTCCACGGTTATCCAGCTCATTCACTTTGCGGGATGGCCCTTTACGGTTCAACAATAATTTGCTGGTTGCAGCGTCTAGCGCATCGGCTAAGACCTGTGCTTTTGCGTTGCCAAAGGTTTGTGACAAATGCTCAAGTGAAACACCAAGGGCCAAAAATTCACCCAAAGAGTCCCAACGCAGATGATTCTCTGCTTGGAATTGTTGAACATGTTTTGGAGCAGAACCACCAGCACCGGTTTCAAACAATCCACCACCATTCATCAATGGAACAATCGACAACATTTTTGCGCTTGTCCCAACTTCTAAAATAGGGAACAAGTCGGTCAAGTAATCGCGTAATACATTTCCCGTGACCGAAATGGTGTCTTTGCCATCTTTGGTCCGCTCTAACGTAAACCGCATCGCTTCAACCGGTGGCAACACATGAATGTCTAACCCTTCGGTGTCGTGTTGGGGTAAATATGCTTCAACCTTTTTGATAAGTTGTGCATCATGCGCACGGTATTTATCAAGCCAAAATACGGCCGATGCACCGGTCGCCCGCGCGCGATTTACAGCCAATTTCACCCAATCTTGAACAGGCAGATCTTTAACTTGGCAGGCACGCCAGATGTCACCTTTATTCACAGGGTGAGCCATCAGCACGTTGTCAGAGCCATCAACCACACGCATCGAGCCATTCTTTTCAACTTCGAATGTCTTGTCGTGCGAGCCATACTCTTCCGCTTTTTGTGCCATCAACCCTACATTCGAGACGCTGCCCATTGTGACAGGATCAAAAGCGCCATGTTTTTTACAGAAGTCGACAACTTCTCGGTAAATTCCAGCGTAAGAACGATCTGGAATGACAAACTTTGTGTCTTTTAAATTTCCATCTGGTCCCCACATTTTTCCTGATGTGCGAATTGCGGCCGGCATTGATGCGTCAATAATCACGTCGCTGGGAACGTGCAGATTGGTGATCCCTTTATCAGAATTAACCATCGCCATTTCAGGACGATAGTTATAGCAAGCGGCGATATCAGCCTCGATCTCAGCCCGCTTGTCGGCCGGTAACGTTGCGATTTTCGCTTCAAGTGCCCCAATCCCGTTGTTTGGATCAACACCTAGCTCATCAAGGGTAGGTCCGTGCTTTTCAAATACATCTGCAAGATAAACAGAAACGGCATGCCCAAAAATAATCGGGTCCGAAACTTTCATCATCGTCGCTTTCATGTGAATCGAGAACAACACATCATTTTGTTTTGCATCTTCGATCTCACGCGCCAGAAAATTACGCAGCGATTTAGCTTTTAAGAATGTTGAGTCAATAATCTCACCAGCCTGTAGAGCGATCCCATCTTTTAAGACGGTCAGGTTCCCAGATCCGTCTACATGCTCGATCCGTGCTGTGGTGGCATCTGCGATCGTCACAGATTGCTCATTACCAAAGAAATCATCATCGCTCATGCTGGCAACGTGTGACTTCGAATCGGCCGTCCATGCCCCCATTGAGTGTGGGTTGTTACGAGCGTATTCTTTCACAGATCTTGGGGCGCGGCGATCAGAATTCCCTTCACGTAAAACGGGATTCACTGCGCTACCTTTTACCCGGTCATAGCGTGCTTGAATCTCTTCTTCTTCGGCCGATGTTGGTTCATCTGGATAGTCAGGCAAGGCGAATCCCTTTGATTGCAGTTCTGCAATAGCTGCCTTTAGCTGAGGAATTGAAGCACTGATGTTAGGCAGCTTAATGATGTTCGCTTCCGGTGTCTTTGCAAGCTGCCCAAGTTCAGCCAAGTCGTCACTTTGAATCTGGTCTTTTGACAAAAAGTCTGGAAACACGGCTAAAATGCGGGCTGCCAAAGAGATATCTCGTGTTTCGACAGCAACCCCGGCCGCTTGTGCAAAAGCTTCGACAATAGGTAAAAACGAATAAGTCGCCAACGCTGGGGCTTCATCCGTAATCGTATAAATAATTTTTTCTTTTGAGGTCATATTCTTCCTAAACAGCAGTTTGTTTACTAGAGTCAACATCGCAGACACAGTTAGAAACGCTCATAGGTATTTCATGGTCTGAGCAGGCATGCGATTTCAGTTTTTTAAGTTCTGTGGGACTGAGCGTGGATTATACCATCCTATCTTTTAAAGCGTTTATTGTTTTATAAAACCAAAAAAAAGGCCGCCATGTTTCCATAGCGGCCTTTTTTTAATCTTAAAATCAGATTCTTGATCTAGATTACAGTGCGTATTCTTCTTCGTAATCTTCGCTGGCGGCTTCGATCACTTTATATGCATGTTCTGCACCATACACTAGATCGATGCTTGTTTTCTCTTCTTCACCAGGCAGTTGTTTGTAGGTCAAGAAATAGTGGCGCAAACGAGAGACCATAATCGGAGGCAGTTCAGTAATATCTTCGACATGTCCCCAAACGTTATCTTGTTCTAAGATGGCTACAATCTTATCGTCAGCTTCGCCACCGTCGATCATTTGTAATCCACCCACTACGCGGGCAGATACAATCACTTCGGCACGGTTAATCGGCCGGTCAGAGATCACACAGATATCAAGTGGATCCATATCACCGCATTTTGCATTAGGTGCAAGGGCTTTGACACGTGGGCCGCAATAGGTGCGGGGGATGAAGCCATACAGTGTTGGAGGCTGAGACGAGGTGCGTTGTGGTCGGTCAACTCGCAGGTAGCCGGTCCGTTTGTCAATCTCATATTTGATCAAATCAAACGGGGTAATTTCGATGTATGCTTGAACAAGGTGCGGGCTGTCTTTGCCAATATTTAGTCCATGCCAAGGATGCGGCCGCGACCGATAAAATGGTTTCGGAAAACTCATAAAAACTCCAAATTTAGTTAATTTTCTTGGGAAAAGTAGGTGTTCGTTCGTACGAAGTTAATAGTGCGCCTCCAATCTTGCCCTCATACTTAAGACTTTGCTGCATTCACGCTTTTATCGTCTAAAAGTAGGCTAAATGTCAAGAAGTTAACAATTTTGCAACTAAAAAAGGCCGAGGTTTTTCACCTCGGCCTTCATTTTTAACTTTTCTACACGACTAAATTTTGATTAAAACCTAGAGGAGTTCATTCATGATCATGTCCAATTTTTCTTTTGGTGGACGGATCTTATCGTTTGGTAGAGTTGCCAATGGTTCATCAACCAGCATTTCTACTTCATCAAGCGGTTTGCGCGAGTCATCGTAATAAATTAACCCGGTGATGAATTCACGTTTCTGCTCAGCCCACTGCAAACGGTGCAATGCACCCATCTTGTCAGTTGGATCATACTCTTCTTCCAACTTACGCAGCTGAATGGTTGAGCCATCGTGCATAGAAACATTTTGCATTTCACCCGGATCGTATTCAACCGCTTCAATCTCTTCGAACGATGGAACATAAGTTAGGTCATGCAACGGCAGCTCATTGTCTTTGCCAAACGGATAGCTCTTGGTTGAGCTTTCATCGTTATTGAAAGTAACACAAGGGCTAATGATATCGAGCAAAGCGGTTCCGTTGTAGCTTAGAGCCGCTTTCATCAAGGTGCGTACCTGTTTCGCATCACCAGAGAATGAGCGAGCTACAAAACCGGCCCCGGCAACAATCGCTTCGATACAGAGGTCGATTGGTGGGAGCTCGTTTTTACCAGCATATTTCAAAAATTGCCCTTCATCGGCCGTAGCTGAGAATTGCCCTTTGGTTAGCCCATACACTCCGTTATTTTCAACGATGTAGAGCATACGGACGTTCCGGCGCATCATGTGCTTGAACTGTCCCATCCCGATCGAGCCGGAGTCACCGTCACCTGAGACACCAACGGCCATCAGGGTTCGGTTAGCCATTAACGCGCCGGTGCCAACAGATGGCATACGGCCGTGTAGTGCATTAAAGCCGTGCGACTGACCCAAGAAATAAGCAGGAGACTTCGATGAACAACCGATACCGCTCAGCTTAATAATGTCCCAAGGTTTAATCGATAGCTCATAGCAGGTCGTAATAATCTGCGACGAGATCGAATTGTGGCCACACCCTTTACACAGGGTTGTTGGGCGGCCGTTGTAATCAGCTTTTGATAAGCCTGCAGCATTTACTTTTGGTCCACGTGCTGGTCTACTTGCCATGTTGTGCCTCCAGTTCATTTAAACGATCAACCATAAAACGGGCCGTTAGTGGCATACCGTCTTGGAACGCGATCGAAATCATTTTCATATTCATCTCGGGCATTTCGTCCCGCAAAATCGTGTGCAATTGTCCATCGCGGTTCATTTCTACAACATAAACCCGATCATATTTGGCGACAAAGTCACGTACAGCCTGACCAATCGGCAGGGCGCGTAACCGCATAAAGCTGGTTTTTGTCCCTTCGTCGGCTAAGCGATCACGGGCTTCGTCAATCGCATACATTGTTGTACCAAATGACAAAATCCCGTAGCTGGCGCCTTCAACCTCATCCACAACAGGTGCTGGAACAGCTTCACGTGCGGTATCAAATTTACGAATCAGGCGATCCATATTTTCAAGCCAGTCTTCGCCACGTTCTGAGTAGACGGCGGCGTCGTTATGGCCGGTTCCACGTGTAAAGTAAGCCGCTTTAGCTGTTTTTGTTCCGGGTAGTGTTCGGTAGCCAATCCCATCACCATCAAGGTCACGATAGCGGGCAAAACCTTTTTCTTCCACTTCTTCGGCCGTTAATACCTTTCCACGGGTAATCGGTTCTTCAGGATAGTCAAAGACATCAGACATCCATGTGTTCATGCCTAAATCAAGATCAGACAAAACAAATACAACCGTTTGGAACTGCTCAGCTAAGTTAAACGATGTGGTTCCCATTTGGAAACACTCATGAATTGTTCCCGGCAACAGCACGATGTTTTTCGTGTCACCATGCCCACAATAATAGGCAGGGATAATATCCCCTTGGCCGGTACGTGTTGGTAGCCCGGTAGAAGGGCCAACCCGCTGGATGTTCCAAATAACGCCAGGAATCTCAGCAAAATAGCCTAATCCCACAAATTCAGACATGAGAGAGATACCAGGGCCGGAGGTTGCGGTCATAGCCCGAGCACCGGCCCAGCCAGCCCCCAAGACCATACCAATCGCTGCCAGCTCATCTTCGGCCTGTACAACCGCGTAGGTCGCTTTTCCACTTTCTTCGTCGATTCGGGTTCGGGGCAGATAGGCATTTACAGCATCGATCATGCTGGTTGAAGGGGTGATGGGGTACCAGGTACAGACGGTTAAACCGCCAAACACG
>JAHDEN010000078.1 GCA_020628815.1 Chloroflexota bacterium
TGGCAGCACCCGGCGCAAAAACATCAAAGCGGCCGACGATGCCCAGATCAAACTCTTGATCGATTCAAAAGCACCCGTCATCACGCTGTACGGTAAAAGCTCGATTATGCAGGCGGAAACGGTGTTGCAAACAACGCCAGAAGAGAACCTGAACATGATCGCAGACAGCGTTGAGTATTGCGTCTCGCAAGGGCGCGAGGTGATCTACGATGCGGAGCATTTTTTCGATGGGTACAAGGCCGATCCTGAATACGCGCTTTCTACGATTCAAGCGGCCGCGATGGCTGGGGCCAGCATGGTCGTTTTGTGCGAAACCAATGGGGGTGGTTTGCCGTGGGAAGTAGAGCAGATCACCAGAGAAGTGATTGAAAAGATGGGGGATACACCGGTCGGCATTCATACGCATGATGATTCAGGCTGTGGTGTCGCCAATTCACTGGCGGCCGTGCGTGCGGGCGCAACACAGGTGCAAGGCACCGTTAACGGGTACGGCGAGCGGGTGGCCAATGCCAACTTGTGCAGCGTGATTCCCGACATCCAGCTAAAAATGGGGAAACGGTGCGTGAGTGATGAGCAGTTGCCAAAGCTAACGGAGCTATCTCGCTTTGTGTCGGAAGTGGCGAACTTAGATCACAATTCACAGTATCCGTTTGTGGGGGCCAATGCGTTTACCCATAAAGGGGGAACCCACGTTGCAGCGATGTTGCGCAATCCTGAGGCGTATCAGCACATCGACCCGACTTTGGTGGGCAACGAGCGGCGCAGCGTGGTTTCAGAGCTTTCCGGCCGGGGGAATTTGCGTGAGCTAATGGCAACCTTTGGGCTATCACTAAACAATGAAAAGCTGGCAGACGTGCTTGATGAAATTAAAGTTTTAGAAAATCAAGGATTTAGTTTTGAAGCGGCCGAGGCTTCGGTTGAATTGATGATGCGCCGCACGGCCCCGGGTTATGTCCCTCCGTTTGAAGTGCAGGATTTAACGGTGATTCAGCTGTTACGCAAAAATGGTAAATTCTCGGCCGAGGCTAGCGTTAAAGTGCGGGTTGGCCCGCAGATTATGCACACCGTTGCGTCTGGAAACGGGCCGGTAAACGCGATAGACAAAGCGTTGCGCAAGGCGGTCGTTGATGTGTTCCCGCAGATCAAATCAGTGAAGCTGGCCGACTACAAGGTTCGTATCTTAGATGGGGATAATGCGACGGCCGCGACCACACGGGTGCTGATCGACTCTAAAAAAGGGAATAAAACGTGGTCAACGGTAGGGGCATCACCCAACATTACCGAAGCGAGCTGGCGCGCGCTGGCTGATAGCTTGGAATATGCGATTGTGCATTTCGGCTAGCTGGGCAAACCAAATATCAGAATAAAAAAAGAGGCTCGCGAAACTCGCGAACCTCTTTTTTATTTCAGCCTTAGTTAAAAACTAACTGTTGAGGGCTATCCAATCGAGCAAGGCACCACGGGTGATCCCTTGTTCTCTGTGTCCATTACCGAGGCCCATTGCATCAATAATTTCGATGCCGGAACATCCAAATGTATCACTGATCGATATGCCTGCGAGGTTGCCTTTGCCATCTACAAACTCACCATTCTCATTCACAAAGAAGCGATTCTTCTTTGATGAAGGCGGTTCGTCTTCTGGCAATACAGTTCCAGAGCAGAGATCAAAGTCATCTGCAACACCATCATTGTCTTGGTCGTTATCTAACTCAAAGCCGACAATGACCGGATCATGATCAGACGCACGGAATGCGTTAGCTTCGTAAACGGGCAGTGCGCCCGATTCGCGTTCAAAGCTGGCTTCACCTGTGTCTTGAACATCATCGTTGTAGTCAAAGATGTTGATTTCGTCGGCGTTGATGTGCCACGCTGTTACACCGGTCACTTGCACGTTCAATGGGGCGTTTGTCAGAGCGTAGTCTAGATAGCCAAGTTGGCCGTCAAAGACATAGCTATAAGCATCTGGGCCGATGTTGGCGTCTAGCAGATCAACATAGCCTGCGCTGATTAGATTCGTGATCGGGTCTTCTTGACGATACGCGTTCAAGTCACCAATGATCAAGAAATCTTCATCGCCGCTGCCGGTCGGGTCAGTTGCTAGCCAGTTGGCTATGGCTGTAGCTGCACTGGCCCGGGTTAGATTACAGTTCGCCGCGCCGTCGTTCAGGCCGGGGTCACCCACATCATCACAAGATGATCCTTTTGATTTGAGATGATTAACAACAACAGTTAAAACACCACCATTAGGCTCTTGCTTGAATGTTTGGGCTAGAGCCGGCCGGTTCTTTGTGTCGATAAAGGTTGGATCAACACTGCTGTCTAAAATCGTAGGGCTGCCAATCGGGGCGGCCGTAGTTGACCTGTAGATAAACGCAACTGCGATCTGATCTGTGCCGATAACGCCTGCATCAATGGCTACGTAATTGCCACAGATCGCGTTGACCCCGTTGGATCCGTTTAGCAGGTCATTGATGGCGGTGGTGCCATTGTTCTCGATCTCGATGAGACCCACTACATCTGCATCGATGGCGCAGATCGCGGCCGCAATTTTCTCACGTTGGCGATCTAGCTCTGCGGCTGAGTCTGCACCCCGCTCGCCCAACGTTGTGAAGTAATTCAACACGTTGAAGCTAGCGACTTTGAAGGTGCCACCCACAGGATCAGGGGCTGCTTGGCGAGCGTTGTTGCTGACAAAGTTGTAGCTAAACGCCTCATCTACCGGCCGGATGCGCCACGCATCTGTGCCGCTTTGGCCAGCAAATGACCAGTGCATGATACCGCTCAAACCAGAGATGCTGTCTCCGCCCCGCACAAAGTTGCTGGTGCTTAAGCCGGGTCGTGGCCAGTAATACGCACTATCAGGCGTTGTACCAATCGGGGCATTTTGGATGTTGTTGTCATCGTCCAAAATGATGCGAGTTTTAGCCAAATCGTCTAAGAAAGCAGCGTAGCCAGCCGTGCTCGGAGCGTTTTGATCTGTGAACTGATGCGGGCGTGCATCGGCCGTCAGCACGAGCTGACCGTAGCGGCCCAGCTGGAAGTATTCGCTGACCACCAGATCATTGCTGGCGGTAATCAACATCCCTTCTATGTTTTCAAACGTGGCTTCGGCCGTAGTGCTCGCGCTGGCTGGGAAGCTGACGGTTGCTGGAGTCGGCAGGGCGTTGCCACTGCTAACCACTGTGACCGCACCAGAAGCTGCGGCCGGAACGTCGAGTTGGCTCATGCCAAAGAAATCTTCCGCTTCACCGGTCACTTGGACCAAGTCGCCAACCGCTACGTCTGTGTCACAGCCGCCACAGAAGACAAAAATACCTTCCGATGTAGCTGAGTCTAAGTCTGCGTCTGCATCTTCTTCTTGAATAAAGAAGCCACGCAGCTGATCATCGTTTTGATAATCACCGATCACAATCGCTTCGACGGTCACTTCTTGACCCGCAAGGGCAACGGTTGCACCTGAGCCTTGAACTTCATGAACTTTGGCTTCGATTGGTCCGCTAACACCGGCCACATCAAACTCAACGGAGTCAAGGCGCCAACCGGCGGCCGTGCCACCTGAAGTGCCAGATGAAACATAGTGGAAGGCGAAGTAGACGCTTGACCCACTAATCCCAGACAAATCGATTGTGCCAGAATCGGTCCACGCACCAGAATTTTCTGGCGAATAGGTGATGCCGGTTAACGGTGTCCAAGTCGCGGCCGTTGGATCTGCCCCGTCATAATCGCTGGAGTAAACAACCTCTAATTGCGGGTAGTTTACATCGGTGAAATTGGTCCATGAACGGAAATCAAGGGTTTCATCCGCTTGAGCGTCCATGTCCAGGGCTGGGGTAATCAGCCATTCATCGGCCGGAGCTGAGTCACCAAATCCGTTGACATCAGCGTTGCTGAATTGGGCGCTACACGACCATGTGTTGGCTTGATCCGTATCGACGCTGATCACTTGCCAGCCGGCTACGGTACAGTCGTCGTTGTCAAATCCATCTACAAATGGGAAAGGTTGCCCGGTAACTGGTGGTGTGCCGTCACAGTTGGCCGTATGCGAGCCTAAACCGTCGAAGGTGTCTTGTCCAAATGCGCCCCATTCGGCCGCTGGGTCGAACACATCGGTCTCAACTGTGTCTCCAGCGCAAACATCTGCATTGCGTCGCAACGTTTCATTTTGAGTGGTGACACCGGCGCTGCTCCATTGTGAGCCAGGATCAAAACCTGCCTGACCAAAGGCATCCACCACAGCACCGTCTTTACGCAAAACAATCGTATCATCCCCATTCCAGTTGATCGTGCCCCCGTTTTGAACATCTGCTTCAGCCAAAATGGCTGGATCAGAGCTTGGATTGGCTAAAACGAACACATCTCCGGCTGCAACTGAGCCGCTGAGTGCTAGAGTTGAGTTGGGCGCTGCATTGCCGTTTGAGTAAAGCTCAAGGGTGTAGACACCGGCCGCCAAGTCGATGGCCCCGTCTGTTCCGTTATAAATTTCGATCGCTTTGTTGAAGCTGCTCCCTTCGATATATTCTGAAAAGAAGAGGTCGGTTGCGGCCGATCCACCACCGCCGCCTCCACCGTCACAATTGGCGGTGTGTGAGCCTAATCCATCAAATGTGTTTTCTGGAAAACCGGCCCATTCGGTAGCAGGATCAAATGCATCAGTCTCAACTGTATCTCCCGCACAAACATCATCATTGCGTCGAATCGTATTGTTTTGGGTTGATGCGTCTCCGCTGCCCCACTGTGAACCAGGATCAACGCCGACTTGACCAACTGCGTCAACCACCGCACCATTTTTGCGTAGAACAAGAGCATCATCTCCGTTAAAGTTAATGACGCTGTTGTTTTGCACGTCTGCTTCGGCCAAAATGGCTGGATCAGCTTGGCTATTGGCGAGGACAAGTACATCCCCGTCAGCAATGGTGCCGCTTAAAGATAAGGTTTGGCTGGCTGTTGGGCTGCCGTTGGAGTAAAGCTCAAGTGTGTATCCAGCGGCCGCTAAATCTATGTCGCTCCCTGTACCGTTATAGATTTCAATCGCTTTATTGAATCCGCTTCCTTCGATATATTCTGAAATTAATAAATCTGTGGCTGCTGCTGTGGCTGCCTGGGCGCTGAATATTAATCCAAGCCCCAATAACATCGTTAAAACTACCAACTTTCTCTTAAAAAGAAACACGTGGAACCTCCATTCCAGATCACGCTAATTGATACAAATAGCTTTTGTCCCCTTTCAGCTCGAGCACAGGCGTATTCCACAAAGCATAAGCGGTTTCTGTTAGTGGGCTGATGATAAAATTGTCAATGTTGTATTAAGCGGCTTAGCTTCTTTGCCAGCCACTTAGGTTTCGATGAAAAACAGATACAATTAAGATAACAGATTTTTAGAAAAAAGGCTTTAGTTTATGTTACACCCATCCACCCAAAAAGTTATTGATGCCACTGCGGCCCTTGATATTGAAATTGAAGTAGTGACCCATGCGGAACCGACACGCACAGCGCAAGAGGCGGCCGATGCTGTGGGGAGTGCGGTTGATCAAATTGTGAAGAGCCTCTGCTTTACGGTTGATGGCAAGCCGGTGATGGTGCTGGTTGCTGGGCATAATCGGTTAGATGAGAAGAAACTGGCGGCCTATTTCGAAGTCGGCCGGGGGAAAGTGAAGCGGCCGAATGCGGATGAAGTCAAAGCGGCTACCGGCTATTCGATCGGGGGTGTTAATCCGTTTGGATTGGCAACTGAAATGCCAATTTTGGTAGACGAAGATTTGCTAAGATTCGATTCTGTATGGACAGCGGCCGGTACGCCAAATACAGTGTTTGAGATCAGCTCACGTGCGTTGGTGTTGGCGCTTGAAGCCACTGTTTTAGACGTTAAAAAGGAGGCATAGATGAGTACGATAGGTGTTAGATTCGAATCGCAGGGGTGCACATTGCTCGGCCGGATGTGGCTTGCAAAGGCGGAAGGGCCTAAGCCAACGGTGCTTCTCTTGCACGGCTTACCCGGTATCGACCAGAACCACGATCTTGCGTTTGCGTTAAAAAACGCAGGCTGGAACAGTTTGGTGTTTCACTATCGTGGCTCTTGGGGGAGCGAAGGAACCTACTCGCTACACAATGTGCTTCCAGATATTGATGAGGCGCTGCGGTTTTTGAAAAACCGTCCTGAAGTTGATGCGAACCGCATTGTGGTTTGCGGCCACAGTTTAGGTGGATGGGCGGCCGTCATGACAGGTGCAAACCATCCCAATGTGAAAGGTGTCATTTCACTGGCCGGTGTTGCCGATTGGTCTGAAATGGGGCTAGTTGCTGATTATGCTTCTGCGAACATGGCCCCTTATTTGATAGGGGTAACGGGTGAGCAAATTGTTGAGCAGAAAAACGAGCTGGAGCAAGCCACAGACCATGTTACAAAACTCAACGGCCGGCCGTTGCTGGTCGTGCAGGGGGACCGGGATGCGGCCGTGCATATGTCGCAAAGCCAGCGGCTCAAAGACCTCTACCCAGACCATACAACGCTCGACATCATCCAAGGCGCAGATCATGGGTATTCATGGGAGCGTGAATTGATGATTAGAACCGTGCTTCAATGGCTCGATCAAATTGAATCGTAATTGCAAAGGGTTCTGCTTTAGATGCAAACGATTGGTATCATCAAGCCAGAGACTTGATGAATCTGTGGCTAGTCGTAAAACCAGCCTCCTTGGGGTCAAAGAAACCCACCACACGCCCCTCGCGAACTCGCAAAAAGTGATGATGGTAAACAAGAAATTTAGACAAGAGAGAACTTAAACCATGGAAAAAAACATAACCTTACTTCCAGGCGACGGCATTGGCCCGGAAATTGTAGACGAGACTGTTAAATTGTTCGATGCTGTAGCAAACAAGTTTGGCCACAAATTTAACTACAACAGCCACCTGATTGGTGGGATTGCGATTGACGAAACGGGTGATCCGTTGCCAGAAGAGACGCTTGGCGCTTGTTTAGAGGCTGATGCGATTTTGATGGGAGCTGTGGGTGGACCCAAATGGGACGATCCAACAGCGAAAGTTCGGCCGGAACAAGGTCTGTTGCGAATCCGCAAAGAGCTAGCCGTGTTTGCCAACATTCGGCCGGTAAAAGTGTTTGATGCATTGGCACACGCCAGCCCGCTACGCCCCGAAATCGTCAAAGGGGTAGACATCGTTTTTGTGCGTGAGCTAACCGGTGGTATCTACTTTGGTACCCCACGCGGCCGTGAAGAACGTGACGGGCAACGGATCGGTTATGACACCATGATCTACTCAGAAAGCGAGATTGAACGCATTTTACGGATCGGGTTTGACTTGGCACGCGGCCGTCGTAAAAAGCTGACCTCTGTAGACAAAGCCAACGTGTTGACCACCATGCAGGTTTGGCGCGAGATCGCACACGAAGTCAAAAACGACTATCCAGATGTTGAGTACGAAGATATTTTGGTTGACGCGATGGCGATGTATTTGGTTAACAATCCTAAAGATTTTGACGTAGTTGTGACAGGCAACATGTTTGGCGATATTTTGTCAGATGAAGCCTCGATGATTACCGGATCGCTCGGCATGTTGCCATCAGCCAGTATGGGCAAAGCGGGTTCTGTCGGATTGTTTGAGCCAAGCCACGGCTCTGCGCCTGATATTGCGGGTACCGGCAAAGCCAATCCTTTAGCCACCATGATGTCTGGAGCGATGTTGATGCGCTTAAACTTGGGCTTAGAAGCAGAAGCTGCTGCAATCGAAAAAGCGATTGATGATGTGCTGGCTGCAGGCTATCGCACGTCAGACATTGGCGGTGGTGATGATGCCCTAAGCACAACGGCTATGGGTGAAAAAGTAATTGAAATGCTTGAAAAAGCGGACTAAATTCGACCATTAAAATTATAAAGCCCGGCCGGAAATCCGGCCGGGCTTTTTTGTTGCCTATTTCACAGTAATGTCATAGCGGCTGTTACAAATTAATACTTTTGTAACATAGCTGTAACTTCCTATTCAGGCAGTCGTAACTTACGCCTGTTAAATTTACATCCGTTACATTTCCTCGTGCACCGCTACTGTTCCAGTCTAGCGTATGCGCACACAACCAAATAGCACCAGTTCAGATCAAGTCTATTTAACTCAATCATTTTTACATGATGAATAAGCCAGTTATCTCTAGCAGAGCTAGAGGTACTAGGAGTAATTTAATGTTAGATTTTCCATCACGACGAACTGTGCAAAAGCTGGGAAGCTTATTTGTTGACCCGGCCGAAGCTGACGTGCAGCAGCTTCAACCTTTTCAATTTGTAAAAGAAAAATATCAAAACCTGAGCCGAAAAGATCAGGCGTTTTTTGAAAAATATGGTCAAGGGCCGACAGTGGCTCTGCCTTTTAGCACCATTCATCAGGCGTTTGAACATCAGGCGAAAACCAATCCTAATTTGGTCGCGGCTGATCACTTGGGTGACACCATCACCTATGGTGAGCTTGATCGTCAGGCAAACCGATTGGCGGCCGAAATGGCCCGCTTAGGTGTATCCAACGGGGATGCGGTCAGCCTGTTTGTACGCCGCTCGGTGCAGATGCTGATTGGCATTATGGCCAGCCTTAAAACTGGCGCCTGCTATGTGCCGCAGGATGTAAAAGTCGCGCCGGAGCCTCAGCTGCGCCATGTGGCAACTGTGACCCAGAGCAAAGTGATTTTGACCATTTCTGAATTCGCCCATCTTGTCCCAGACGTTGATGGAGCAACGGTCATTGTGATTGATGAGCTGACGGAACAGCCGCTAGACGATGAGTCGGCCGCAAAGTTTGTTCCAGACGCGCCCATCAGCCCTGATGACCGCTGCTTTATCCTGTTTACCTCTGGCACAACGGGGAATCCAAACGGGGTTCAAGTCACCCACCGCAATGTGTGCAACATCGTCCTAACCGAACCGGGGAATATGATGATGGCGCCTGGTAAAAAGGTGGCTCAAATCTTGAGCATTTCGTTTGATATGGCGGCGTGGGAAACGCTGGGTTGTCTGGCTCATGGTGCAACATTGATCGTGCGCGGCCGGGATTTTACAGCTGCAGCGGCTCAGGCCGACATCATTATTTCTACCCCATCAATCCTAAGCACCATCGACGTAGAACAGTGTCGCCATGTGCAGGCTGTGGCCGTGGCGGGAGAACCTTGCCCTCGTGCGTTAGCTGACAGCTGGGGTGAATTTGCTACGTTTTACAACTCGTGCGGTCCAACAGAAACCACGATTGTGAACACGATGGAACCACACTTTCCAACCAAAGAGCGGCTCACAATCGGCCGACCAACCCCCAACAACACCGTGTACGTGCTCGATGAAAATCTCCAGCCGCTACCGATTGGTGAAGTGGGTGAGATGTGGGCGGGCGGCGACTGTGTCACGGCCGGGTATCTGAATAATCCTGACTTAACAAACGAACGGTATGTAGACGATCCGTTTCTGCCCGGTCGCAAAATGTTCCGCACCCGCGACCTTGGCCGCTGGACACCAGAAGGGGAGCTTGAGCACTTCGGCCGTACGGACGATCAGGTCAAGATTCGAGGTTTTCGTGTAGAGCTGGATAGTGTTTCCGCCATTCTTGAAGCACTGCCTGGAGCAACCCGCTGCACCGCCATGAAGTTTGACAGCCGAAATTTGGTTGCCTTTGTCAGCCCTAAATCAGTTGAGATTGAAGCGGCGCATCAAGCGATTCTAGACAAGCTCCCATACTACTGCGATCCCTTAATTATTTTGGCGTACGACGAACTGCCACTTACCCCTAGAGGGAAAATCGACAAGCGGCTGCTGATGTCACAAGCTATCGAACACGCCAATCAAAACGACTTAATTCAAAACCAAAGCGAAGAGGAAAAGTAGAAATGTTAGAGAGTTTAGAACAATACGGTCAGCATAAACCGGCTCACAAAAAAATCGACCCAGAGCAAAAACGCGCAATCGAGCTGCCGCCGCGCAACGTCTGGTGGCGTTCAATGTGGCGGCACCACAGCTTGTACCACTACCATCGTTTGGTTTTCATCATGGTGGCGATCAACGTGTATGTCCTCTACCTCGCTATTTCTCAGTGGGGATGGTTCAGCTCGGCCGGTCCCAACCTAGTTGGGATGTCAAATATGGCGATCATCAATATCGGTGCCGCTATTTTGATCCGGCAACAATATGTCATTAATTTGCTGTTTAAGATTGCGACGAGCGTGCCAACCAGTTGGCCCTTACGCATACGGCAGCTGGCTGGCAAGGTCTATCACTTCGGGGGTATACACAAAGGGGGCAACATGGTCGGCACCGTTTGGTTCGCCATGTTTGTCGTCTCGATGATCTATTCATTTGCGGCCGGTGTGAATCAAATTTCGGCCGCTACATTTGTAGCAACCAACATGATTTTGCTGCTGCTCGTTTTTATGATCGTGATGGCATTGCCTGGCCCTCGCCAGAAATATCACGATTATTTCGAGCTATCGCACCGGTTTGGCGGCTGGACCGCACTGCTGCTGTTTTGGGTACAAACCCTGTTTTTTATCAATGATCAACGTGGGGCCACCCCGTTTGGTGAAGCGGTTTTTGGCACATTTGGCTTCTGGATGTTAGTTGCCATCACGATTAGCATAATTATCCCATGGCTACGCCTTAAAAAAGTGCCGGTTGATATTACGGTGCCATCTAACCATGTGGCGTTGGTTAATTTCGATTATGGGGTCACCCCTTTTGCTGGCTCATCTACAACCGTTAGCCGGAACCCGCTTTTGGAATGGCATTCGTTTGCGAATGTACCGGCCCCTGGCAAAACCGGCTTTCGTCTCACGATTTCGCGGGCGGGTGATTGGACCGGTGCTCTGATCGATGACCAGCCCTCACACGTCTGGGTGAAGGGGATTCCCACGGCCGGTGTTGGGAATGTAGACAAGCTTTTCAAGCGTGTGGTCTGGATCGCAACCGGCAGCGGGATCGGCCCGACATTGCCCCATCTTTTAACCCAAGACACCCCGGCCAGATTGGTTTGGTCAACGCGCAATGCTCGCCAAACCTATGGGGATGATTTGGTTGAGGAAATTTTAGAAGTTGAACCCGATGCGCTTATCTGGGACACCAACGAACTCGGCCGACCTGATCTGGTTAAGCTGGCTTACGAAGCTGTCGTTGATTTTGATGCAGAAGCGGTGATCGTGATTTCAAACGAAAAGTTGACCCGCATGGTGGTGTACGAAATGGAAGCCCGTGGGATTCCGGCGTATGGAGCGATTTGGGATAGCTAGAAGCTATGTCAGGATAGAGGCAAGTGGCGGGTGGCGATATTTATCCATCTTGGTTTTGGAAATGTAACGCCTTCGAGAACTGGTAGCTATAGTGTCGCTGCCCGCTATTTGCCTCATTTTTTTCTTTCCCACCACCTACATGGAGAAAACGATGAACATATTAGTTGAAAGAATTGACCGGGTCGTCTTGGTGCGCATTAACCGGCCGAAAGTATTGAACGCACTCAGCTCAGAGGTCATGAACGAGCTGGTTGAAACGCTTGAGCCGCTTGACCGTGACCCTGAAGTGGGTTGTATTGTTCTGACCGGTAACGAACGGGCGTTTGCGGCCGGGGCTGACATCAAAGAGCTTGAAAGCAAAGATTATATGGACATGTTCCATGAAGATTTTATGGCGGGATGGGATCGCTTTACAGCGTTACGCACCCCTAAAATCGCGGCCGTAGCCGGATATGCCTTAGGCGGCGGCTGCGAGCTGGCGATGATGTGCGACATGATTTTTGCGGCCGACAGTGCCAAATTTGGCCAGCCAGAAATCAAGCTCGGTTTGATCCCCGGCATGGGGGGCTCGCAACGGCTCACTCGCTTGGTCGGCAAATCTAAAGCGATGGATATGATCCTGACCGGCCGGATGATGGGGGCTGAAGAGGCTGAGCGAGCCGGATTAGTGGCTCGTGTTATCCCGGCCGATGAGCTGATGGAAGAGACCCTTGAAACGGCTAAACAGATAGCCGGTTTTAGCAAAGCGGCCGCTATGATCGGCCGAGAAGCGGTCAACCAAGCTTTAGAAACCGGCTTGCGCGAAGGGTTAAGCTACGAGCGGCGCACGTATTACGCGCTGTGGGCCACGCAAGACGCGCAAGAGGGGATGAAAGCGTTTATCGAAAAACGTGATCCTGAGTTTATCGGCCGGTAAACGTCGCTACGCTTACGGGCCAATCGAAGATTGGCACCTTTATCGGAGTGCGTTCTTGTAATTCTAGGTTTCGTTGACATTCGGGTAAAAACAAAATCGCTTAACGTTTTGGCCGCAGATGCAAACGGATTTATGCGGATAATTCTTTGATATCCGTATAAAAAAGCCCCGCTTGATCACTCAAGATCAAGCGGGGCTTTTTAGTTTTAGCTCTTTGAACTGAGCCTTATGGGATATCACGCCGTATGATGGGCAAAAAGATAGATTCAGACGCTACGGGCGGATCGCCCACTGTCACAACTTGAGTCAAACTATTTCGCTTCCCATCTTCATCCCGAACTTCGAGCGAGACGGTATACGCCCCTTCGGCCGCATAGGTGTGTGTCACCATTTCACCCGTCCCAAACGAGTTATCCCCAAAAATCCAAAAATAGGAAACGATACCGTTGTTATCTGTTGAGCCTGAGGCATCAAACGTAACGGTAAACCCTTCCACTTGTCCATAGGTAAACGTTGCAACCGGCACCTCTGGATCACTTGAGCTACTAACGGTTATCAACTGTTCTGTTGAATTTAAAAGACCGTCGTTATCTTCAATCGTTAACACAACGGTGTATGATCCCGTACTGGTGTAGCTATGGCTGGCATTAATGCCGCTGCCGCTACTACCGTCTCCAAAATTCCAGCTGTATGACATGATCGATCCATCTGCGTCTGTTGAACCGCTGGCATCAAAAAGTACGTTCAAGTTGTTAGATGTGGAGGTGAAGCTGGCGACGGGTGCTTGAGGTGCCGAATCGTTCCCAACGGTTAGGGTGGTCGTAATAAAGCCCCCATGAATGTCTGTATTAAAGGCTCCGGCTCCAGACACGGCCGTTACGCCAGCCCCATAAAACGTGTAGTTCCCGGGTGTAATCGGTGCTGTCCAGCTAAATTCGTAGGTAAATTCCCCATCTTCCAGCACTGTCGGCCGGGCCTGCGCAATCTCATTTAAACCATCAAATTCAGAAATACAGGTGATGTTGTTGTGTGCTGGCTCATCTAGGTCGGTACACTCTTCGGGCGTTTCATTACGGCCGATAATGGTGCCTGCATCGGCCGCTACATTGAACCCTGACGTGGTGACATTTAAGTCAGACGATGTGCGCAGCACCGTAAAGGACATATCAATTGTCTCACCCGGCATAATGGTTGTTTGTGATGTCGAAAATTCAAAGTCAGGGGTGTCGGGGCCAAAATGGCAGGCTGAGCATGAGGTCCCTGCTTGCTTTCCACTGCGCCCCGTTCGGCCGTAGGGGCGTGCGTACAAAACACTCACCATCGTAACGCCGCTAAATACAACCACAAAGATGATATAAAAGAGTCGATTAAACTTCATATGGGAAAATTCCTTCTTGATTTAGCTTCCTCTTTTGTTCTGCAATGTCGTGTGCATTATAGGTAAACTAAGATACCATTCTTACAAGGGTGGTTACAATACAAAGAACATTTAAACATGAATTTTCATGTGATGCAGGAGTAGAAAATGTCAGACAATGGTACCGCGGAAAAAGCGAAACTAAACAAATATAGCTCGGTGATAACCCAGCAGAAAAAACAAGGTGCTTCCCAAGCTATGCTATATGCAACAGGGATGACCGAAGAGGACATGAACAAGCCTCAGGTGGGGATTGGTAGCGTATGGTATGAGGGCAATAGCTGTAACATGCATCTCATGGTTCTGGCCAAAAAAGTAAAAGAAAGCGTGACTGAGTCGGGCCTTGTCGGCATGCGGTTTAACACCATCGGTGTTAGTGACGGGATTTCGATGGGGACTGATGGGATGAGCTACTCGCTCCAATCGCGCGACCTGATCGCTGATTCTATCGAAACGATTATGGGTGCCCAATGGTACGATGCTCTGATCACACTCCCTGGCTGCGACAAAAATATGCCGGGCTGTATCATGGCCATGGCTCGTTTAGACCGGCCGTCGATCATGATTTACGGCGGTACGATCCGTGCGGGTGAGCACAATGGTCAAAAGCTCGACATCGTTTCTGCATTTCAAAGCTATGGTGAGTATATCGCCGGCCGTATTACAGATGAGGAGCGCCAAGCGATTGTGCGCAATGCTTGCCCTGGCGCTGGAGCTTGTGGCGGCATGTACACGGCTAACACCATGGCCAGCGCTATCGAAGCATTGGGCATGAGCCTGCCATATTCAGCCTCTATCCCGGCCGAAGAAAAAGATTCAGAACTGCGTGAAGCTGGTGAGGTGATTAAATATCTGCTTGAGCATGATATCAAACCATCTGACATTATGACGCGCGATGCGTTTGAAAACGCGATGGTTGTAGTGATGGCGCTTGGCGGTTCTACCAATGCGGTTTTGCATCTGATCGCAATGGCCCGCTCAGTCGGTATCGATCTCACGATTGCTGATTTCCAAGCAGTATCTGAGCGTGTTCCATTCTTGGCCGATCTCAAACCATCGGGCAAATATGTTCAAGAAGACCTGCATAAAGTAGGTGGAACCCCGGCCGTGATGAAATTCTTGTTAGATCAAGGGCTTATCAACGGCGACTGTCTGACGGTTACAGGTAAAACATTGGCTGAAAACTTGGCACCTTTGCCCGGATTACCAGAGGGACAAGACATTATCCGATCAATCGACGATCCGATAAAACCAAGCGGTCACTTGCAAATTTTGTTCGGAAACCTTGCTCCAGAGGGATCTGTTGCCAAAATCACGGGAAAAGAGGGTGAAATTTTCACCGGAACCGCTAACTGTTTTGACTCAGAAGAGGATATGATTAAAGCGCTGGAAGATGGAAACATCAAAAAGGGCGATGTGGTTGTGATCCGGTATGAAGGGCCGAAAGGTGGTCCGGGAATGCCAGAGATGCTGACACCCACAAGCGCGATCATGGGGGCGGGCTTAGGCAGCGATGTTGCTATGCTCACAGACGGCCGTTTCTCTGGTGGATCGCACGGATTCATTGTAGGACATATTACCCCCGAGGCTCAAGAAGGTGGCCCATTGGGATTGTTGCAAAATGGTGATACGGTTACCATCGACGCGATAAGCAACAGCCTGAGCGTTGATCTTTCAGACGAAGAATTAGCCGCGCGGCGCGAAGCATGGGTTATGCCACCGTACAAAGCAACTCGCGGTACGCTTTATAAATATATCAAGAATGTTAAATCGGCTTCAGAAGGATGTGTAACTGACGAATAGACTGTCTAATTACCTTTTACAGAGATAGTGATCCGATTTAAGATCACTATCTCGAAATTTTCCGTTGACCGAGCCGATTGCAAGAAAGCCTATGTTGTTAAAGATGACGGTGTTAGAAGAAAGCGAAACCCCAGACTTGAATATCACAGTCTTGGATAATGGGATATATGTGTATCGCCTACACAACTGGTCTTATGCGGGTTTAGAGCAGTGGGAAAAATCTTTGCGTGGCAGACTAGATGGCGCAACAGAAAAAACGATGTCCCTTTACGATATGCGTGAAATGGACACGATATCCCGCCGAGGGTTTGAAGTTGCGAATCGCCTAGAGAATCATCCTAACAGCAAATACTTCGTCAGCGCGGCCGTTCTTAACAGCAGGCGGGTTGCAATTTTAGTAGATACGTTGATTCAAATGCGACGCAATGGGGGAAGAAGCAAAATCTTTTCTGAATTTGACGACGCGGTGCAATGGTTACTTGAGCAGTAGATACTTGAAAATAATATAAAAAAGGCCGCTGAGGATTCCCCAGCGGCCTTTTTTTTTGCAACAGCAACGAATATTTCTAGTTCTTTATGCTCCCCGCAATCGTTTTACAAATTGTGCAGTTGCTGCGCCAATCTCATCAGGAGAGTCTTCTTGAATAAAGTGTAGCCCTTTGACGGTGATTTCTTCTTGATTAGGCAAAGCTTGAATATCCTTCCGAATTTGGCCGGTGTTGATAATGCCGGGGTCCGCATTGACATACAGTTTGGGTGGACTTTCATCTGACTTAAGCCACGCATAGTAATCTGAAACCAATTGATGGACATCGGCCGGCTCCCCATCAAACGGAATTTCGCGCGGCCATGTTAAGGTCGGCCGGCGATCTTCACCCTCCTCTTTGAACGGCTCACGATAGACGGCCATCTCTTCATCAGTCAGCTTGCGTATGATGCTCGACGGCAAGATACGTTCTACAAAGAAGTTTCGGTTAATCACCAAATCTTCCCCTTTTTCAGACCGCATCCCCTGGAAAATGCCGCGTGCCGCATCGGGCCATTCTGACATCGACACCGGCCGGACAATCGCCTCCATAAACACGATCCCTTGAATGCGATCACGATGTTCATTGGCCCAGTGGAACCCTAGCCCAGACCCCCAATCATGGATAACAAGCACAATCTTGTTGCCTAAATCCATCGCATCCATCCAAGCAGATAAATATTTATAGTGGTCCACAAACCGGTAGCTGCCAGATGGGTTTTTGCCCGATTGCCCCATGCCGATCAAGTCAGGAGCCAGCAAGCGCCCTTGCCCCTCGCAGTGGGGCATAATGTTGCGCCACAAATAAGACGAGGTGGGATTGCCGTGCAAAAAGATAATCGGGTCGCCTGACCCTTCATCAATGTAGGCCATTTCGCTGTCTAAAATATTTATTCGCTTGGTTGGATACATATTTCCTCTCTTGTAGTTTGGACCAGAAGTTTAGCCCTACCTTTTCGGGACCGCAATTTATGGATAAATGGGTGAAATATCGCTAAATCGGCCGGATCGATCACGCTTTTGTCATAGTGCATTTTGGGGGCATATCCAATTAAAATGATGCCATTAGTAAATTGGTGCTCACACTGATTGAGCGAGAGACGTGAAATGACAACATCGAGTAGGTTTGAGAATTTAGTTTTTGAGGGTGGCGGGGTAAAAGGGGCAGCTTATGCTGGTTGTATCCAAGTATTGGCAGAGCATAACTTGCTCCAAAATGTAAAAAGAGTGGCTGGCACATCGGCCGGTTCAATTACGGCCGCCCTGCTGGCCATTGGTGCGGGTAGTGATGGGGTAACGCACGACATCCTAAAAACCGATTACACTAAATTTGTGGCTGATCCGGGTTGGATATTTGGTGACATCTTTCGTGTATTTTGGCGCTACGGCATTCATTCTGGTGAAGGGTTTGTCGAAACGATGAAAAGGTTTATAGAAAAATATACCCAAAACCCCGACCTTACCTTTTTAGAGCTCGATCAGCTAGTTGATCAAAACCCGACAAAGTTCAAACGACTTTCAGTTGTGGCATCTAACATCACCACACAGCAGGCAGACATTTTTGACAGCAAGCGGACACCCTATTTGCCGATTTGGAAAGCCGTTCGCTGCTCGATGAGCATTCCGCTGGTATTTGAGCCGTTTTTGGTCAGCAATAATTATTATGTAGACGGTGGGTTGGGCTGGAACTATCCCATCGACCTGTTTGATGAGAAGAATGCGGACGGGGAAGACGTTCGGAACCAAAAAACGTTGGGCTTTTTTCTAGAGCCCAGAACGGAAGTCAACCATCCTGGATTTGTATTCCCAAGCTCCCGAATTTACTCGCTAAAAACGGCCGCGTCTGCTTTGTTTGATTTCTACTACAACAGCGCCAACGCCACACACATGCATCCCGACGACAAAAGCCGAACCGTTTTTGTGGATGATTTAGGGATTAGTGCAACCGATTTTAGAATTTCTGAGTTAGAGAAAGCTGACTTGGTTCGATCCGGCCGCGAGGCGATCAGTGCATTTTTAGAGCAGGAGCTTGTGCCACAGGTTTAAGACCTATGAGCCTTTCGCTTGCACGGCCGCAATCACCGCCGCCATAGCGATATCTTCTGCCTTTGAACCACGCGATAAATCATGGATCGGCTTCGCAAACCCCTGTAGCAGCGGCCCAATCGCCTGTGCGCCCCCAATCCGTTCAGTAATTTTATAAGCGATATTGCCTGCATCTAAATTGGGGAAGATATAGGTGTTGGCATGGCCCGCCACGGCCGATCCGGCCGCCTTGCGCTCACCCACACTGGGGACAAACGCCGCGTCAAACTGCAGCTCGCCGTCTAACATCAGCTCAGGGGCCAATTTTTGGGCGATAGCGGTCGCCTCACGCACTTTAGCCACAGAATCAGAGTCAGCGCTCCCTTTGGTGCTGAACGACAGCATAGCGACTTTGGGCTCTTGCCCGGTGAGTTGGGTATGGGTCGCGGCCGACTTGACCGCAATGTTGGCCAACTGTTCCGCATTGGGATCAGGCACCATGCCGCAATCGCCGTAGGTCAGCGCAGTCCCATCCTGCAAAATCATGAGGAAGACACTGCTGGCTAAATTATTCCCCTCTTCAAGACCGATCAACTGCAAGGCTGCGCGCAGCACGTCACGGGTTGCATGCACCGCACCGGCCACGCAACCATCGGCTAGCCCAGCCCGCACCATCAAAGCTCCAAAGGTGAGCGGAGCGGCCGTAGCTTCGTAAGCCTGCTCGGCCGTGACCCCTTTGTGCTGGCGTAGTTCAAAAAACAGATCAGCCAGTTGTTGCCGTTGTTCGGCCGTTTCTGTTTGGATGCTTTGCACATCAGGGTGATCAGATTCACCGTTGAGCAAAATCGGCCGGACCGTCCCTTCGGCCGCCAAAATTTCGGCCGCACGCACCACGCGGGGGTCATACCCTTCTGGCAATACGATTGTTTTTCCGGCCGCTTTGGCTCTCTTTTTTAACTGTTCGATGACGTCTTGATTCATATGATTTCTAAGAATAAATGTAAATTTTATTTTGATCTACGGTGGATTAGCCGAGTTTACCCTGACTCGCTAAAAGCAGCTTTTAATGCATCCAAAACCTTCATTTGGGCGATGCTGTCGGCCGGGTCAACTCGATTAGCCACTTTGCCATTCAACACATCCCCAAAATATTCAACCATCAGCTGATACTCGTCTGCACCTGGAACTGTAACTGTGTCACCAGTCTCTTCATTATTTTTGCGCCATGTAAAATGTGCGTCTGTTTCCCACGGAATAAACGCATCATGGGGGAGCTCAACAGATCCCTTTGTGCCAGCAATTGAGTATGTTTGTTGCAGGTGGGACATGAAGCCGGACTCAACCGTTGCTAAGGTGCCATCTGCAAATTTGAGCGTCCCGATAAAATTGATGTCTACCCCGCTCTCGCCAATCACAGCCACGGCCGAAACGCTTTCCGGCTCGGCGTTTAACATCCAGCGAGCCACAGACACCCCGTAACAGCCCACGTCCCACAGCGAGCCACCTCCCATCTCGGGTGAAAAAAGCCGCTCATTCTCTGCGTCTCGCTGAACCGGAAACGTAAATGCGGTGCGGATTGAGCCGATTTTGCCCAGTTCGCCAGACTGAACCATCTCTCTGATTTTGATGCTGCGAGGGTGAAAGCGCCACATCTGCGCCTCCATCAGGTATTTGCCGTTGGCACGGGCACAGGCGACCATCTCTTCCGCTTCGGCCGCATTCATGGCAAACGGTTTTTCAACCAGCACATGTTTTCCAGCATTAAGCGCTTTGATCGCCCATTCTTTGTGTAGCTGGTTGGGTAGTGGGATGTAAACCGCATCGACGGCCGAGTCTTGCAAAACCGCCTCGTATCCTTCAACCGGCACCCCTCCGTGCTTGTCTGTCAGTTCTTTGGCTTTGTCCGCCGAGCGACTGCCGACCGCCTGAATCCGGCCGTTGCGGGATTTGTCGATGGCTGGCACGACGCACACACGGCCGATTCTTGCGTTGCCCAAAATGCCCCAATTAATTTTTTGTTCCATTTTTTACCTCAACCCGTCCAGATATTTATTCAGAATCCCCTTTGTTTTAAAGCGTGTTGCGTAGAACGTAAAAGCTCCCGTTTGATAGATCCAACGTACCACGCAACATGCCCAAAAGAGCCAGGCTGGCTAGATATTAAATCGTTACTTCTTCTAACCGTCCACCATTTTCGGCCGAGCGTTTGGCCGCTTCCAAAATTTCAACCACCCGGGCCGAATGGCTAACCGGCACCGTAATCGGTTCACCCAACAGCAAATGGTCTGCCAAGTTACTGTGAAACGGAAACGGTCGGTGAGGGATCTGTGGCAGCTGCTGGGTAAAAATCCCGGCCGGAGTTTTACGTTTTAACTCAAGATCCGCACCCAATTCCGATGGGGGAATATCATGCTCATGATAATACACAACCGGGTCAATTTCATAAGCTTTCACCTCTTTCCAACGGCCGATGATCGTCCCTTTATCGCCCGCCATAAACCATTTTGGCTTGGGGATAAAAGTTAAATCTGAATGGGTAAACTCCGCTTCTGCACCGTTAGCATAGCGCAGAAAAATCCGTTCATGATCCGCATTGGTAATATCGTGCCACGCTCGATTTTGGCGAGTCCCCATCACCCCCACAATTTTTTCAGGGATGAGGGCCAGCATCCAGTCTAAATAGTGTGCGCCCCAGTCAAACGTGGTGCCGCCTGAAACTGCATCGTGCGAATGCCAGTAGCCGCATGGGTGGCCGTATCCGCCAATAAATGTTTCTAAGTAGAACACATCTCCCAACCAACCGGCGTCGACCGCGTTTTGGATCGCTAAAAAGTCACTGTCCCAGCGGCGGTTTTGGTGACAGCTGACATGCAGCCCCTTTTCGGCCGCCAAACGTTTCATCCCGTCCGCCTCTTCTTTGGTGAGCGCCAACGGTTTTTCGCAGATCACATGTTTGCCCGCCTCAAGCATTTGCATCGCCAGCCGGGCATGGCTGTTGGGGGCGGTAGCAATAATCACAATGTCTACGTCTGGGCTGTTGATCAGATCGTTTGAATCTTTGGTGGCTACGATGTTAGGAAAGTGTTCACGGGCGGCGGCCAAGCGTTCATCACTTAAATCACACGCCATCGCCAAACGCAAGCCGTCCGTTGCGGCCGAGCCTGTGCCATGTAGCCGCCCTACAGACGGGGCATAACCAAGCAATCCAACCCCAAGCGGGGTGGTGCGGCGCGGCATTGCGGCCGCCTGAGCCATGCGATAAACGAGCCGTTGAAAAGCGGGGTTTGTCCAATCGTGTAACGTGGTTACGTATGCTTGCCCACTTTCAACCGGCGTGCGGGTAATCATCGCCTGATGGGTGTAGCGCCAGTCTGCATAAAAAACCGTTTCAACTTCATCGTTTTGTGGCAGGATGGGTTGGAAGCGGCCGGTCATATAAAACGCATCCGCCATGCGGTTGACCAAAGGATTGGTTGCTTCTGTGGGCAACACCCGAACTTCACACTCTGGATGGGCTTCATCAACCTTAACCGAAAAAAATCCGGGTAGCTCGGCCGGGCCATCGGGGTCGTGAATGTTAATCAGCGTTCCGCCCGCTGCCACAAAACTCTTGAGCTGGTCCCATTGCTCCGCATCCGCTGCACCATGCAAGATGGCGACTGACGCGCCGTCAAGGGTTGACTGAATCTGGGCCGGTGTTTGGCTGAGATAGGTTAAAAGTGGTTGGGCGATTTCAGCTTGTGCTGTAGCTGATTGCAAAAATGCAACTGAAAATGGTTGGTGAAATGACACGATTTTTCCTCTTGTAATATGGCGCTGGCCGGGATGGTTTTTTAAGTGGTCGGCAACGGGCTACAGTTTGAGACCGATGCGGGTAGTTGTAGTGTTTTGAGCATGTGTTGAATAATCTCGGCCGAAAACCCCATGCCAAAATGGGTTGAATCAACTTCAATATGCTCAACTCGGGGAGAATATGGATCGATACAGGCACGCCAGTCGATCACGCTATCGTTTTTTGAATAGTAAGCCACAATGGGGCGCTCAATCGGGACGGTAAATTGGCTCATAAGCTCTTGTTCCATCTGGTTAATGTCTATTCTTTGCAGATTAAACCACCAGTCGGTCACAGTGTATTTGGGGCCGCCAATAATCGGAGCGCCAAACGTCATCACCATTTTAATTAGGTCTGGGTGTTGGCGGGTAATCTCGCGAGCCATCACCCCTCCCAAGCTCCATCCCATGAGCACCAGCGGCCGGCCGTGTTTCTCGACTAACTGCTTGATCATTTCTACAAGATGAGGAACCGTTTTGTCCGCGTTCCCCCAGTTAATCCCCATCTGCCAACCGTATGCTTCATGCCCTGCGCGATAGAGTTGCCAGCGGGTCATAAATGTCAAAAAGTCGAAGCAGAACAGGCCTGGAATCACAAGAACTGTCTCCGGTTCACCGCTTTTGAGTTCAGGCAAGATGGCTCGGTTTTGCCATAGTTTGTACAGCTCCCACACGCCGCCCAGCTCGCGTAACAATCGTTTGCGCTGCGGGGCGGTCAATTTGCTGTGATAGGGGTGTTGAGCTAACAGATCGTCAACAGTGTCGTGGGGCATGTCGAGTAACATGCTGGCATTCTAGGCCACCTATGAAAAAGCTAGGTTAGAAAGCGCTGATCCAAACGAAATCTAATGTGATTTCTAGGGTTGTTGGATGAATACAGTATCTGGTGCCGGGGTCTACGCCGCCGGATTGGAAAGTCGGCCGAAGAACAGAATTATTGCCCGGTGGCGTAGACCCCTACACATAAATTTTTTACATGCTTAATATCTATGCAGTTTATTTCGTCATTCTCTGGAACTGCGCTTTTAAACGAGGTTGCGACCAAAACCAACCAACCCAATCAGCATACGACACCCCAGCTTGTTTGCTGGTTGACCAGACTGAGTTCTGCAAATTGTGCCGGTCCTGAAACAGTAGGTAATTGATTCGAGACGGGACAAAACGGAGCCTACCTTGCCACAGAATTGCCCCATCCTGCCCAAAAACAAGCAAATAGTCACCTGACGTTAGAAAGTAGCCCCGGCCGCCGTTTACCGCCTCTCGATTTTCGTCAGGGACAAACACATAGTTAAACTGCCCTTCCATCCCTTGCTCCCAATATGGCTCAATAAAGCCAGAAATCACTTCCCCTGCCGGCCAATCGGCCGTTTGATGATCATGCTGCCACTGTGGAAACAATCGATCTAATAATGGTTTGAGCATGTCGTAATAGTAACAAAAAAGGGTGGCACCTGAAACCAGATGCCACCCAATAAATGTACAAATTATTTTTGGCTAAGACTTATGCAAGGGCTTTACTTTAATGAGGCACGACGAATAAGCTCATTTAGCGAATTAAATATTTCTTCACATTTGTCACGTGTTCTTTTTTCATTTCCAAGTTTCCCCGTAGGCACACGATTACCAAATTGAGATAAGGGATAAATGGTAATGTGAATTTTAGACTTGAGTTTTGATAAAGGAATAATTTCAGCTTCGATATCCATGCTTGGTTCACCACTTTTAAACAAATATGTTTTTCCGGGAATCCAAGCTTGGATTAATCCTGAATGAATGTCTACTTTTTTGAATTCAGCATCGTGTGTGTTTAAGGTACTTATAAATAACTCAAACAAAAAGTCTGCATTTTTTTCAAAATTTATTTTTGAAGTGTAACTATACGCCATAATTATTTCGGTTTTGGATAGGCATTCTGAAGATTGGCGGCAAAAACCAGAGAATCCAGTTTCTTAAAAACTTGTTGGGTTGAATTGGAATAGATTCTAAATTGCTATGTCCATGAATGTCCACACCCATTGCATTTATGTCCAGTTATTTTGACATCGAAGAAGTCACTTGAGGAAACGTCATTTGGTGGGCTCGCACTCTTACTGTAGTCTGTTCCATTATAGATTTTTTGACTATACACTTCCCTATTTCTTCTTATCCCGCATTTGGGACAAGGCGGGTTGCTTAGAGTGAAAAGTGCTTGAAAGGATAATCCAATCACCACTATTACTATCGCAATAATTAGCATTTCAACTATCATTTGTAAAACCTCCGATTTTAATTATTGGAAATCAAGTTGATAAGTCTATGGAATTATCGTGAAAAAATAGGGATTGGTGGGGATTTTAAGAAATAAAAAAGGGTGGCACCTGAAACCAGATGCCACCCCTGAAGCCAACGGCTAAGAGCTAAAAGCTAATAGCCTGCTGCTAAATAATCTTCTTCAGACCGTTCTCAACCGCACCAACAATTCGATCAGCTTCAGCTTTGCTGATTGTTAGTGGCGGCGACAAAACTAACACGTTGCACAAGCCAGGTACCGTGTTGCCGTTTTTACCAATGATCACATGCTCAGCTTTTGAGCTCGCAATCACCTTATCGATCAAGGCTGGATCAATCGGTTCACGGGTCTCTTTGTTATTGACCATTTCGATACCGAAGAGCATACCTTTACTGCGAACCTCACCCACGTTAGGGTGCTCAAGCAGCTGCGTAAATTGCTCTTGCATATACGCACCCATTTCGGCCGAACGTGTGACCAAGCCTTCGCGCTCAACAATTTCAATGTTTTTAAGCGCAACAGCGGTGGCTACAGGGTGACCGCTATAGGTGTTGATATGGCGATAGTGGCTCAAATCATCCGCACTGCCTAAGAAGGCATCATAGATTTTTTGATTCACAATCGTGGCTGCAATCGGCTGATATCCACTGGCAATTCCTTTCGCGCAGGTGATGATGTCCGGTTTAACATTCCAATGTTGGAAGCCGAACATCGTACCGGTGCGGGCAAAGCCTGAAACTACTTCATCAAAGATCAGCAAGACGCCGTATTTGTCACAAATTTCCCGCACCCGAGGTATATAGTTGTCGGGCGGAATCAAAACGCCACCACCTGAAATCATCGGTTCCATGATGAAGGCGGCAACCGTTTCTTGACCTTCGTAGATGATGGTTTGCTCAAGCTCGGCCGCAACCTGCTCCCCGTGCTCTTCGGGGGTCAAGTTCATATGACGACGATATGGATAGGGTGGGTTGATGTGGCGAATTTCGGCCGGTTGGTTACCAAAGCCAATTTTGCGTTCCGCTTGACCCGTTGCCCCAATTGCTGCATAGGTATTACCGTGATACGCACGGTAGCGTGAAATAATTTTTCGGCGTAAATAGCCGCGTGGTTCACCAGACTGCTGGTGATATTGCCACACCATCTTGAACGCCGCTTCGTTCGCTTCAGAGCCCGATGGGGTGAAGTAAACGTGGCCGTTCATTTTGGTGAGCTCTAATAATTTTGCGGCTAGTTTAGCCGTTGGCTCTGCAATAAATGATGGGTTGAGATAGCCCAGTTTGAGCATTTGATCGTGAGCAACTTGTGCAAGTTCTTCACGGCCGTAGCCCACATTAACGCACCAGATGCCTGCAATCGCATCAAGCCATTCATTGCCATCTTCGTCTGTTAAGATCGCTCCTTCACCTTTTACAACGACGGGTGGAGGAGAAGCATGGATATTTTTGTGTTGTTTGAGCGGGTGCCACAAAGACTCTACGCTCATTTGAGATGTTTTTGTTAAGGTTGCCAT
>JAHDEN010000079.1 GCA_020628815.1 Chloroflexota bacterium
GGTTGCCAATTGGCAACCTCGTGTAAGCAACAGCGCTAGCGGTTGCGGCGGACGCGGATTTGCCTTTAATCAGTACAAAAATATCCAATCTTATTGCGGGATGGTGGTTGACGTGACGGTCGATGAATCTGGCAAAATCAAGCTCGAAAAAGTGGTGATGGCGGTAGACTCTGGTGAGGTGATTAATCCTGACGGGCTGGCTAACCAGATGGAAGGTGGGTTTGTGCAGGCGGCCAGTTGGGCCCTATTCGAGCAGGTCACGTTTAACGAAAACGGGGTCACCAGTCTTGACTGGGACAGCTACCCGATTCTGCGCTTTCCCGATGCCCCTGTGATCGAAACGGTGATTCTGGACCGGCCGGGCTACCCGTTTTTAGGGGCTGGTGAAGCCAGCTCTGGGCCGGTTGCGGCCGCTATCGCCAACGCCGTGTTTGACGCTAGCGGCAAACGGCTGCGGCAAATTCCGTTTAATGCCTAATCCTTTCGAAACAAAAAAAGACCTTTGACAGGTGCCAAAGGTCTTTTTAAAGTCTTGTTTAGCGGTTGGTCAGATACGACCTATTCAACCGCTACTTCAATATCGCCTGTCACCTCAGTAATGAACAAACGGCCGGCCGGTTCGTTGAATTCCCATTCAACCGCGCTAATGGTGTATTCGCCCGCTTCATCTAGTAGCACAAACTCTGAACTTCCGATTCGATAGCCGAAATCAATTTCAAACGTATCAGTCTCAGATTCAACAATTAGTTTGATATCAACCTCATCATCTGTGGCCGAAACTATAAACTGTTCCCCTTCGTTTACGGTGATGGTTTGGCTGTTTGACTCAAGATCTACAACCGGAAAGATTGAAAGTTTTAGCGGCTGTGCCCCTTCACCAATGAAATAGCTGCCAGCTAAGGTGATGGCTGGGGCATCGGCCGTCCATAATATCCCTTCCGCATTGTCTGATTGCAAATCAACATACTCAAGTGGGTCGCCACCTTCTGGGAAAAGATGCAGGATCGTATCTGAAACACCGTGCAGATAAATCAGGTAAGATGAGCCGATTTCAACCTCTGCCCGATAGCCGATGTCTGATTCTGATTCGAACAGGACAGTTTCATTCATCGCCAATGGTTCTGTTACCGTTGGTTCTTCTAAATCGAGCGAAAATTCATCTTCAAAATCAAGATTTCCTTCGCTACCGAAATCCTCAAAATCACCAAAATCTAAATCATCTAGATCTGGTTCGGTCAGAATGAGTGAGTTGATTAACTGCTCATAGTTGCCTTGCTCCGCCTCATAATCATCCGCGGTACCAGCATATAACATCGTATAGGTTGATCCTTCATGTTCTAGAATCGTCATCTCCATAAAGCTTAAGATGCCATCTGCTTCAAACTGTAGCGAAGTGCGTTGTCCCGCATAGCCGTTAACTGTGACCGGCACCTGCTCTTCGATAATTTCCATATCCTCCGGATCGATGCCGCTTCCCGGGCCGGTCATTTCAGCCATAAGATCGTTTGTACTATCCCCCCACGCTTCTTCTAACGTGGCACCTGTTGCTGGGGTAAACATGACTACCACCCCTTGTGTCAGCTGATCATCATCCATCATGCTGTCCATAGAACCATTTGTCGCCATGCCCAAAAAGCCCATCATGTTCATGGCCGTCCACCCTTCAGGGACTTCAAAGCTCACACCAACGGCCGGTAGTTCAATGCGCCCTTCGGTTACAACGCCGCCACCAAACATGCCGGTTAAATCTTCCATCATTTCTTCGCTTGCTTCTTCAAGGGCGGCTTGGTCAGGGCTGCTTAACTCAAGTGTATCGATAAGCGCATCATAATTTTCTTTTTCTGAATCAATTTCATCAGGGCTACCCACGTACATCATCATGTAACCCATCCCGTCATGTTCAAGAATGTTCATTTCGATAAACATCGGCTCGCCTTCATTAATTCCTTGAACTGAGGTCTGGATGGCGTTGTAACCATTGAGAGTAACTGGGACTTGATCCTGAATCACCTCTATCTCTTGTAATTCAATATCGTTGCCACCGTTGGCAAACTCATCCATCAGCTCTTCGGTAGAATAACTGCTCATCTCTTCAAACGATGACCCTGCTGTGGGGACAAACACTACGATGACGCCATCGTCGGCCGATGGGGTATCTACACCCAAGTCAGGGTCGAGCTCTGCATTGGTTGCCATCATCATCAGCCCCATCAGTTCGATGCCGCTCCATCCTTCTGGCAGGTCAAAGCTAACCCCTAACGTATCCATCGCCAACGTTCCTTCAGTGATGATGTTCATGCCTAGCAGGTCTGCTAGCTCTTCTTCAATCTGCTCTACAAATTCATCTTCAGGTTCTTCTGTGGCTTCTACTTCAACTTCAATTTCTATCGTCGGTTCAGCTGTTGCTGTGGGGGATGGGGCCGGTGTATTTGTAGGGCTTGGCGTTTCGGTTGGGACGACTTCTTCTGTCGGTTCTGCAACAGTTGGAATCGCTTCTAATCCTGGCTCAATGGTGGTTTGGCCGCATGCGATCAGTAATAACATGCTGCACAGCAAAAATGTATGTCTAATTGTCAAATTCATGGCTATCTGTTCTCCGATTTGTAAAAAATATAAATGGAATAAAGCGCATAGGGTTAGCAGCAATGGATGACAAGATTGATCCCTCTGTCAAGATAACATAGAGCCTTACTTGTATGGCGTGAACATGACGTTGGTTGTTAAAAATTTATCATCCAAATGTCCTGGTTATAAAGTCACCCTACTATCCAAGTGTAAACGGCTCATTTTGCCTGCGTAGGAGTCAACACTTACCTATCTGTTCCCCTTTTTGTAAATGCAAATGTTGTCGAGGCGAGTAGACTCGATAGACCAAAAAGTAAAGTGTGCTTGACATTGTGTCAATGATTGATTACACTCTTGAAAGTAAAGCTTGCTTTATACAATATCAAGCAGGTTAGACAAAACTGAGGTGACATCTAAATGGATAAAAATAAAGGGTATTGGATCGCTATCGGTGTTGGCATTGGGTCGGCCGTTGGCGCAGCAACAGACAATTTCGCGCTTTGGATTCCGCTCGGAATCACCATAGGCGCAGTGATGATTAATTTGCCATCGGGCAACTTTGGTTCAAAAAAGTAGATATATTTTAGGCCTCGTTGGATTTGTAGATATCCAAAGGCTTAAGTGAGATTTGGAGAAAATCATGAAACAAGTAAAACAAAATTATTTCAGAACTTTAGGTATCACGATGGTGATATATGCAATTGGGGTTTTTGTATATGTGTGGTTAAGCAACGGCCCCTTGGCTCATGTTAATCTTCGCCCTGTGAGCATTATTTTGCCTTTTTTGCCCATGATTAGTATTTTTCCGGCTATGATTCGATTTTTGAATCATCCGCAATAAAAATCTGCGATGAAAAAAGTAAACCAACAATATATGCGCGAGCTGATCGGCTCAATTTTGGCCTATGCGATTCTGTTATTAGGGTCGCTTTGGCTCGTCAATAATCTTTTGTCAGACTCTCCCCTCCGTTATGTGGTGGTGGTGCTTCCGATGCTCCCCATCATTTTTACGATTCGAGCGATGGTGAACTATTTAAGTAATACAGACGAAATGGAACGCGAAATACAGTTAAAATCACTGGCGATTTCGTTAGCAGGCACCGCTTTTATCACCTTTACCTACGGCTTTCTCGAGGGGGTTGGCTTGCCTAAAATATCGATGTTTGTGGTATGGCCCATCATCGCTATTTTGTGGGTTGCCGCACGTTTTTGGCTGAATCGACACTATCAATAGGGGCACAATCTATGAAAAACCGACTACGTGTTTTGCGGGCTGAGTATGAATGGTCTCAAGCTGAACTGGCTGACCGGCTCGATGTTTCGCGCCAAACGGTAAACGCCATCGAAAAAGGGAAATATGATCCCAGCCTGCCACTGGCCTTTAAGATTGCTAAGCTTTTTAGTATGCCTATTGAAGAATTGTTTTTTCCGGACGAAGAAAGTATTTAATCTCCGTTCCTAAGCGGAGCTTATCGCCCTTCGTGGTCGTGCCCTGTAGCTGATGGAGCTGGGGGAGTTAGTGCAGACACGGCCGCATATAGCTCCGGCGTCATATCAATATCGACCGAAGCGAGTGAGCCTTGCAGTTGCTCTACGTTACGTGCCCCCAAAATCGGCGAAGTGACGGCCGGATGTGCGCTTACCCATGCCACAGCTAAAGCGACAGGGTCATGTCCCCAATCATTTGCCAGTGCAACAAAGCGATCGGCCGTTTGAAGCATATTTTCGTTTCCATAGCGGGTGTTGTACATCGCACTGTCATTTAAGCGGCCGGTTATTGACTCATCTTTCTTGAGCCCATATTTCCCCGTAAGTATGCCTCCCGCCAGCGGGTTATACGGAATCACCGCCACATTTTCTGACTGGGCCATTGGCAACAGCTCAGTCTCAATATTTTTCTTGATCAAGTTGTACATCGGCTGGATACATTCAAAGCGAGCCAACCCTTTTGCGGCCGAAATCCCAAGCGCCTTTGCCACCTGCCACGCTGCATAGTTGCTGGCGCCGATGTGCAGAATTTTTCCAGCTTTGACCATATCGTCCAAGGCGCGTAACGTCTCTTCCAACGGTACGTTGGGATCAAAATGATGCATAAAATAGAGGTCGATATAGTCGGTTTTTAGCCGACGCAGACTATCCTCAAGCGAGAGGGTGATGTTGCGGCGTGATCCACCCCGTGCATTCGGGTCATCGCTCATCGGGAAAAAGAACTTCGTTGTAAGCACTATTTCATCCCGATGTCCGTTGATTAAGCCCCCCAGAATTTCCTCCGAACGCCCTTTGACATAGACATTGGCACAGTCAAAAAAGTTTATGCCAGCATTTCGACAAGCGGTGTAAATTTCGGCCGATTGTTTCTCATCGGCCGCATCGCCAAACGTCATTGTGCCAAAACAAAGTTCCGAAACTTGGATCCCCGAATTTCCCAAATATTTTAGTTCCATACTGATGATTTTAGCCCGATTTTGAGAGGATGCCGAGGTGGAGTTTAGAGTAGACTGTGAACAGTGATTTTGATCTGGGAAATCGACTAAATCGATCTTGATCAGCCGGCAGGCTTGTGCTGCTTGAGCAAAAAAAGAGCTCATGCGCACACCAGCGATTTCGCCGAAATGTGGGTGAAACTTCCCGCTGAAATCTGCGTAATAAGTGTCAATATCATTTTTCAGAAACCACGAAAATGATCTATTGCCTGGCCACTGAGTCCATTCATCCCCCCCCGATCAGGCTTTATTAACCTATGGCTGGGAAGTCTATTTATCCAGCCCTATTTACTCGTCATATTCAGTCAAAGGAGAGCAAGATGACAAACAATAATCCCGTTCCCCCTACCCAAGAACCGGTCCGGTCAACAGCTGCGGATCAGGCGCGCGCAACGGCGTCCCGATCACGCGCTGCCATCTCAGAGGCTGCCGATAGCATACATGCCCTACACGTTGAAGCAGATAACGCCCGAGGCATTTTGGGTGTCGGCCGTCGGATTTTAGTACCAGCTGATGAAATCCATGTTGTGGTGGGGAATGGTGTTCACACTACCCGCTCGGCAAAACAAAGCCAGGTGTTTGGTCAAGCGGCTGGGCAACCATCCCAATATTGGCTCAATCGGCTTACACAGGTTATTAAACTTAAAACGATTAGTTTTACCGTGCCGTTGCTTGGCCCTACAGGTGGTGGGATCGAAGCACTGGACAGTAACAAAGTAAGCTTTCAATTGTGGGCACATGCTGTAGCACAGCTTAATCCGCAAAAGGCAGAAACGGCCGCGCGCCGTATCGGGCAAGATGCGAAAGGATTGGTTCGTACCATCACCCAAGTGGCGATGTCAGAATTAATCGAAGCGGCCGCCCAAATGGAGCTGACCGACATTATCGCCAACCGGCAATCATTGGCCCGCAACGCGTTTGACAAGGTTAACCAAGCGCTTGATGAGCTGGGCTATGATCTCTCGGTTTTGACCGTTACCCAGCTGTCGGGCGATGCGTATACCAAACTGGTTCGTCAAGCCGAGTCTGTTGTATCTAAAGAAACAACGATTGCAATCAACCGTGAGCAGTTGCTTGAGCGTGCCGATATTGATGCCCGTTTGCGTCGTGAAGCTGGGATCGAAGCGGAAACAACCCAAGAGAAAGCGGCCGTAGAAGCTACAACGACTGAGAAGCTGGTCGCAACTGAAAGGGCGAAGCAAAAAGCGATGCTTGAGAAAGTGAGCCTTGATCGTGAACTTGAGCAAGCGGAAGCTGAAAAAGCGGCCGGACTTGAGCGGAAAAAGGCTGAGTATGCGGCTCAGATCCGTGCTCTTGAGCAAGCAAAAACCAATGAACTTGCTATCGCATCAACCGAAGCGGAAGCGGCCCAGATGGCACTGGCCCAAGAGAAGAAGATTGAGCGTGACGCTGAGATAACCAAAGCGGATGCGGAAAGATTGCGCCAATCAGAATTAGCAGCGGCCGAGCGATCGAAAGAAGTAGCACTCATGAAAGAAAGTGAGGCGGCTGAAGCGATTCGCTTACAAGCTGAAGCTGAGGCTCGAGCACTCGCCATCAAAGTAGAAGCGGAGACAAACGCTGACCTTGCGAAGGCTGAAGTAGAAGCGAAATCGACGGAACAGCGAGCCCATGCGGCCAAGATTCGTGCCGAAGCGACCCGTGCAGAAACGGCCGCGGCCGGTTTAGCCGAAGTAGAAGTTGAAGAGGCTCGGGTTACGGTTGCTGAACGACAAGTTGAAGTGAAGCGAGCTGAAGGGTTAGCCAGCGCTGAAATCGCCAAAGTTGATGCTGAGGTTGAAGTTGAGCGTGAGCGCAATATGCGTCAGGTCGATATTAATGCTCAGAAAGAGTTAGCTGATTTATATGCCGCTTCTCCCGCTTTGATTGAGCTTGAAAAAGCCAAAATGCAGTATGACCATGAGGCGAAAATCGCTGAGATTAAAGCGAACGCATCCTTGAGCGCATTTGAAGCGATTGCTCCCGGGATCAAAATTAACTTGATTGGCAGCGGCGGGCAGATGGGTGAAATCATGAGTGGGATTATGTCGCTGTCTCATGGATTGGTAGCTATTGGAGATGAGGTTCCGGCCGTGGGCAATTTACTAAATGGCACCAGCGGATCGCTTAATGGCAACAATCATTTGCTACCCTATTTGCAAAAGCTGACCCCGTCGGTCCAAACACTGATGAAAGAGGTTAATCCACGCATCTTTTCAGGGTTAACGTTGTCAGATGTGGTGGAACGCTTGGGGCCGGTTGTTGACGGACAAGAGGATTTGGTAACTGCGCTGAATCATATTAGAGCAGACTCAACCTTTAGGGTGATTGGGGATATGCCGATCAAGCCACTTTTGGGCATGATGGGGATTGGTCAAGAGTCAGACCCTAAACTGGCAGCACAAGAAGAGATGCCTGTTAGCTAATAGCTTAATTGCATCAAACGGAGCAATGTACGTCATGGCGGCCGTAGAGAAATCTGCGGCCGTCTTTTTTTTGCGCGTTTAGCAAACGATTGAACCTCCTAAACCTCGTGTTCCCAGCTTAAATAAGTAAGATGTTTTTTAGCTTCATCATCCATAGGTTATTAACAAGTTCCGGTTGCCTTCATATATATAAGAAGATAAGAGCACCTTATTTAAGGAGTATGAATACCCACATGAGATTTTTAAAGCAGTCATGGTTGATGGCTATGGGGCTAATATTGTTATTGGCCGCTTGTACATCGCCGCCTGAGCAAACGGTGACTCAGGTAGAGACAGAACCTGAGCCGGTGGCAGAAACGTCGGCCGACGTTGAAGAATCGGCAGTTTCGGCCGAGTCTTCAACGGAAATGGCAGAAATGGAGGAAGAGGCTGAAGAGCCAGCACCGGCCAGAGTGGTTGACACCAGCCGATACGATGAGTTTGAGATCATCACCCTGCTTCCTCAAGATGCGATTCCCGCAATTGACAATCCGATTTTCCATACGGCCGACGAAGCTGATGACTTTTATGAACCGGATGAACTTGTGATGGGCGTTGTCTTTAATGGAGATGCACGCGCCTATTCGGTCCCTCATCTAAGCAGACACGAAATCGTCAATGACGAAGTGGGCGGCGTTAAAATCGCCGTTACTTGGTGACCCCTTTGCTTTACGGGCATCGTGTATGCTCGAGAAATCGATGGTGTTGAATATTCATTTGGCGTTTCAGGCAAACTGATTCGCAACGTACTTGTTATGTACGATCGTCAAACAAACTCATTCTGGAGCCAGCTCTTGGGTGAATCAATTGAAGGGGAGCTGATCGGGACAAAACTTGAATTTGTGCCGTCGTGGTTTACGACATGGGAACAATGGAAGGAGATGCATCCGGACACATTGGCTCTGAACAAAGGGTATGCAGGTGCGCAAGACCCGTATGAATTTGGCTATTACAACTCACCAGATGCAGGTGTGATTGGTGAGACCTTAAACGATGATCGACTTTACACAAAAGAGTTCATTGTCGGTGTCGAGCTAGATGATCAGGCGGTAGCGTATCCGTTTAGTGTTTTGAATAACGAACCTGTGGTGAATGACACGGTTGGTGATACGGCCGTTTTGGTTGTATATGATGAACAGAGCACGTCGGCAGTGGTACACAACCGCACTGTAAATGGGCAGGCGCTCACGTTTAGTCAGGGCGATGAGCCCTTTAAACTAGTGGATGCTGAAACGGGATCAGTTTGGGACGGTATTAGTGGAATGGCTCTTGAAGGAGAGCTGGCCGGAACACAGCTTGATCGAATCAAGAACACCACATCGTTCTGGTTTGGCTGGAAGGACTTTTTCCCCGACACGCTTATTTACGGTATTTAGGCCAAAGGTACAGGCTTCATTAACCTGTAGTGCAAACGGATTAAAGTAATTGTAAAGGCTGGGCAGAGATTTTCTGCTCAGCCTTTTTTGTTGTCGATATTTTCTCTGGAATCGCCTGTAAAATGTAAGGATTTTGAAGAAAAAACCCTGCGTCACAAAATGCCACTTTGTTGCCCTAAAACTGTCCCCTGAATCAATTCTAACTGGTTTGGCGGGGCAGTTTTCAATGTGCTAGAATGCCGCCTTCGATTAGACATTTGCAATCAAATACTCCTTTAAACCTTGGGCGGCATTAAGCCGCTTTTGTGTGTAAATATCCTACACGACTCAATTTTTATCGATCGAAAATTTTGATTTTGAAAAAAAATCGTTCAATTGTGAAAAAGATTGAAGTTAACACACCAACTTAATGGACATGATTGCTGGAGGATTCGATGAGTGAAGAACATGATACCTACCGGAGCGATGACAATGAATCGGCCGGTACGCCCAACAATACAGGGCTAATAATTTTAGCGGGATTACTTGCGTTAATTCTGCTAGGTGCTGGCGGATACTTGTTGTTCGGCCGTGGTGTGGGCAACACCGAAACGGTTGATACAGCACAAGATGGGGCAGTTGTAGAAGATGGGGCAGCGGCCGTTTCTTCGGCTAACCCAGATCAATTGCCAGCTGGAGTTGCTGCTCGTAGCAACGTGCTTGTCGTTAGCGATGGTCAGATCGCGGTCAACGGCGGCGTTCAGCCGACAGACGACGTTTACGCATGGGATGGATCAGAATGGGTCCATGTGCCCAGCTTGGTTAGCGGCGACGGTCAATCTCTGATTGTTGGCAACGACATTGCGGGCAGCGAAGTGGTTGTTGGTAATCGTTCAGCGCCATCATCCGTTAATGTAGCAACTGATATTGTCAGCGGCGAAGTGATTCCGGCCGAAGTGATCCCGATGATCAACGAAGTCAACATTCAGGGGCTCACACTGGCTCCAGCCGGTGGCGTCACCGGACAGGCGGCTTCAATCCCGGCCGGCAATTACAGCCAGCTGCTACACGTTACAAACGTTGGAGCAATTGTTGATCAAACGTCGTTAACTGAACTTTTGAATGACGCGACCCTACAAGCGACCCATATTCAAACATTGGTAAATGCGGCTAACAGTGGTGGCCAATCTGGCATCAACTTAGACTATCAAGGTGTGTTCCCAGCTCAAGGAGCTGCGTTTACCGCATTTGTGTCTAGCTTAGCTGACGCTTTGCATGGTGCAGACAAAAGCTTGGTTGTGACCCTTGATACCCCGATCGATACCGGAAACGGGTATGACACCGGTGGACAAGATTGGGTTGCAATTGCTGCGGCCGCAGACGGTGTATTTCTAAATATGCCTGCAGATCCTACCGCATGGGTTGATGGTGGTTCGGCCGAGACTTTGCTTTCATGGGCGACACGTCGTATCGATCGCAACAACATCAGCGCGATTGTGACAACTCAGGCGGTTGACCGTTTGGGCGGCATCTATCGCGAAATGCCTTTAGATGAAGCGCTTGGAAATCTGGGTGCACCAACCGCGGCCGATGGCTCAACCTTCGAAGCTGATTCACCTGTGACCCTAAGCTTAGCTGGTAATGCTTCTCCGCTAGAATGGGAAGGGACCAGCCGGACCTATACCTTTACATACGCAGAAAATGGTGAACCACGGACCGTTTGGATTAACAATGAATCATCTTTAGCTTGGCGCTTGCGTTTAGCTAGCAAATACGGCCTAAACGGTGTGATGGTTAAACGGTTAAATTCAGCCGGAAACTTGCCCGGTTATGCGGCTGCATTAGGCAGTTATAAAACCGGTAGCGCTATGCCAGAACCGGCCGGTGCTGCAATCACCTGGTCTGTTGAAGGAGATAGTGGTGTTGTCGCCAGTGCGGTAAACCAAGAACTTGGTTACAACTGGGAAGGCACAGCAAATGAAGGCGCTTACACAGTAAATGCGACCTTTGCTCAAGGGGATATCGCAATCCCATTGGGTTCTGCTGATGTTGTTGTTGGCAGCGCTATGGTTGCTGAAGCTGAAACAGAGGCCGCGGCCGACGAGGCTCCAGCAGAAGAAGCTGCAGCTGAAACAGAAGCCGCTTCTACTGAAGGACAAGAAGAAGCTGTAGAGGCTGAAGAAGCCCCTGCAGAGGAAGAGGCCGCAGCAGCTGAGCCGTCGCTAGAGATTACGGGTAATGCCAATGGTGTTGTTAATGTAGGCTCAAACGTACGAAATGGCCCTGGTGTGATCTACGCTGTGGTTAATTCGGCCGATCCTGGTAATCAGCTAGAAATTGTTGGCCGTAGCTCTGACAGTCTGTGGTACGAAGTTGTTTTGCTTGATCAAGACAACGCTGAAGGGTGGATTTATGCTCAACTTGTGAACGAACAAGCTGAACTAGATGTTGCCGCTTTGCCCGTCTCTGCATCTTCTGCCCCTGTGGCACAAGCACCTGCGGCTAGCGGTGGTACTGATGACGGCGGCGGAGATAGTGGTGGCGCAGCACCAGTAGCTGCAGCACCTCCTCCACCTGCGAACTTAGGCGGATTTGAGCTGGGCGGTCAAACGCATACGCTCGAAAGTCCCGCTCTCATGCAGGCGTCTGGTATGACCTGGGTTAAATTCCAACATAAATGGGGCTGTGGTAACAATCCGGCCGATCTTGCTGGGCGAATCAACTCTGCTCGGTCAAACGGATTTAAAGTGTTGCTCAGTATTCCTGGTTCACCTTATCCAACCAACATTGAATTTGAATGTTACACAGACTTTTTAGGTGGCGTTGCGGCTCTAGGCCCAGATGCAATCGAAGTTTGGAATGAAATGAACATCGACTTCGAATGGCCTGTTGGTTCAATTGACCCAACCTCATATGTGAACAACATGCTCAAGCCAGCTTATGCCAAAATTAAAGCGGCTAATCCAAATGTCATGGTAATCAGCGGTGCTCCTGCTCCTACTGGATTCTTTGGTGGTGGCTGTAGCGCTAGCGGTTGTGATGACGATGCGTACTTGCGTGGGATGGCAGCTGCTGGTGCAGCGAACCATATGGATTGTATGGGCGTTCACTACAACGCTGGTGCGACCGGACCAAGTACGACAAGTGGCCATCCGGCCGATGGTGGTGCAGGTCACTATAGCTGGTATTACCAACCGATGATCAACACGTACTTCAACGCACTTGGCCGTCCGCTTTGTTTCACAGAGCTTGGATACCTAAGTGGTGACGATTACGGTGGCGTTCCCGGCCGGTTCTCATGGGCTGGCGGAACCTCAATCGCGCAACATTCAGCATGGTTGGCCGAAGCGGTAAGCATCGGTGCAAACAGCGGTAAAGTTCGCATGATCATTGTTTTCAATGTTGACTTCACTCTTTACAGCGATGACCCACAAGCTGGTTTTGCCATCCGTCGTCGTGATGGCAGTTGTCCAGCCTGCGGCTCTTTAGGAGCTGTGATGGGCAGGTAGTCAGAGTTAGGTTTAAAGTATGAGATAGGAGTTAATCCTTGGCTCAAAACTTAACGGACTCTCACTAGAGACTCTTATAGCAGGCGCATTCTGGTATGATCTAGGATGCGCCTGTTTTCAAATGGTGCGCATTGACATAACATAGTGTGATCGGTGGTTTATCATCTGATTCGGTGATTTTGTAGGTTTAAACTTATGAAATAGTGTTTCAAGCATTGTGCTTAAACATCGGAAAAAGAGCCCTCCACATATATGAATAAATAAACCACCAGAAAATTATCATGATTAAAAGAAGATTGTTTTTCCCCCTTTTGATACTCGCCTTAATGGCATTTGCCATTGCCTGCTCCCCCACATCAACGGAAACTGAGCCGGTTGTTGTGGCTACCCCCGAGCCGATAGTTGAACCTACCCTTGCCCCACCAACACTTGTTCCAACGCTTCCTCCACCCGTCATTCAAAACGGAGAGGATGCGTCTATGCAAGTGGCTGATGGTGCGACAGATCAGCAAGTCGTAGCGGAAGCGGTTCCAGAAACCGCTCCGGCCGCATCTTGTACGCAAACATGGTCGCCCGACCAGTTTGGGTACGGAGTACAGTCTCATGCGATTGTGGGAGACCCCGCATTCACCATGGGATCTATTAAAAATGACCTTGGCATGGAATGGGTTAAAGTTCAGCTGGAATGGTGGCTGGTTCAACCCGGAGATGTAGATAGACAATGGTTCTTTTATGATGGCGTTGTGGATGAAGCAAACAAACATGGGCTTTGCCTAATGTTTAGCATCGTTGGCTCTCCCGACTATCTTCGTTCAGACGGTTCTCACAACGGACCACCTGATGACTATGCTCGCTTTGGTCAATTCTTAGGTGAGCTGCTGGATCGGTATCCGGGCCAAATTCATGCGATTGAAATTTGGAATGAGATGAACTTGGACCGTGAGTGGAAGACGGCTAATGGTGTAAACGCTAGCGACTATGTGCGTTTTCTTCAAATTGGATATGATCAAATCAAAGCCAAAGATCCTAACATTATTGTGATTAGTGGTGCTTTGGCACCTACTGGCGGCGGCGACGGAATCGCTTGGCTAGATGACTTTATTTGGCTAGATAATGCGATTGCGGCCGGAATGCTCAATTATTCAGACTGCGTGGGTGCGCATCACAATGGGTACAACCTGGGACCAAGCTTTGCGTTTGACCAAACTGGCAATTCGCCTGATGCGGCAACGGCCGTGTTTAGAGGCCCATTTGATAACCCACATCACAGCTGGAGTTTTAAAACCACGCTTGATACCTATGCAAGCAAAGTTCAGTCAGTTGACCCAACCATGAAATTGTGTGTAACTGAGTTTGGCTGGGCCTCATCTGAAGGATATGACGAACTGCCACCGGGCTTTGAATTTGCTCAAGACAACACGCTTGATGAGCAGGCTGAATGGCTTGTTGAAGGGTTCCAGCAAATGCGTGATTCAGGCGATGTCTGGCTAGCATTTGTCTTTAACTATGACTTTGGCAACAAAGGCGGTGGCCCAACTGATGATCCTGTTCCATACAGCATTATTGATGTGAACGGTGTGCCTCGTCCAGCCTTTGGCGCCTTGGCCGCCATGGAAAAGAACTAGTGTCACGACTCGGATGAAATGATGAATAATATCATCGGAAACGTCGTGACTTTAAGTGTTTCTTTGGTTTTTAAACCGATCATAGCAGCGTGGTTGAAACACTAGGTCTTGCTTTGATAAAGGCTGAGCATTTAATATTGTCTCAGCTTGAATGTTCAACCCTAAGCCTGTGGGATGACGACCATCATCCCGCAGGCTTACGATAAAATGCGAAAAGAATTTATAACAACCGGGTGGGGAAGAACGCTTTCTTTTCTTATTTTACCGACACTCGTTTTGCTGTTTTTGGTAGCCTGCCAACCTGAGGAACCTGTTGATCTCGACCCTTTACCGGCCGAAGAAATGAATTTGTTTTTTGAGTCTCCGGCCTATGGGATTCATTTGGCCCAATGGTGGGACATGCATGCCTTGCGCCAGGACATGACCCACGTTAACGAGATGCAGTTTAATTGGGTTAAGCAGCATTTCGCATGGCGCGACATAGAACCAGTCGCTAAAGGGGAATACGATTGGTGGCGGCCGGATAAAATTATTGAGACGACGGCCAACTACGAGACCAAAGTTCTAATTCGCATTGACAGGCCGCCACTCTGGGCGGTGCAAGCCTATGAAGATCAAGGTCTGAATGTAACAGAGAATCAACCGCCGGTTGATCTGCAAGACTTTTTTGATTTTTGCGGTGTGATTGCTGACCGATACAAAGGTCAGGTTCATGCTTGGCAAGTTTGGAACGAGCCCAATTTAAGTCGTGAATGGGGTGATATCGCCCCAGATCCTGGAGCCTATGTCGAGCTGCTGGCAGGATGTTATGCAGCGATCAAAGCGGCCGATCCGGCTGCAATTGTGGTATCGGCCGGGCTGGCACCAACCGGCACACTGCCTCCCGCCGCTATGCCAGATGATGACTACCTGCGAGAAATGTACGCGGCCGGTGCTGCGGAGCATTTTGATGTGCTGGGGTTGAATGCCCCCGGATTTAAGGCGGCCCCAGAGGTAAGCCCAGATGATGCGGAGAACCCTGATTTGAACCTAGACGTGGGCAATAACCGCCGCTTTGTCTTCAGGCACGTTGAGGATATGCGCCAAATTATGATCGAGAATGGGGATGCGGCGACGCAAATCGCCATCCTTGAAATGGGCTGGACAACCGATACGCGGTCCGGGACCCCATATGAATGGCACGCCGTAACACAAGAGCAGCAGGCTGATTATTTGGTACGGGCGTATCAATACGCAGATGAAAATTGGGAGCCTTGGATCGGGCTGATGACCACGATCTATTTTTCTGATGTGGCTTGGACTGAGGATAATGAGCAGTTTTGGTGGGCGTTAACCAATCCTGATACGACCCCACGATCTGCCTATTACGCTTTAAAAGAGATGCGCGCAGAACAAAAATGATTTGGATCTTATCAATAAACTACTTTTTGCACTTGGCTGCCACGGTCATCCTGTTAGGCAGTTTGGCCGGAGTCGTGTTTTTTGCATTCCCGGCGCTAAAGAAAGGGGAGATTGATCAAAACCAATGGCTCGCTTTGCAGAAACGGTTAATCCCCTGGTCTAACGGGGCCTTGATCATTTTGCTTTTAACCGGCTTTTTTCAGATGACAAACGATCCGAACTATGCCGGTTTTCTCGTGTTAGATGGGGTGTGGGCGTGGGCCATGTTGCTCAAACATGTGGCATATGTAGGCATGATTGGGATTAGCTTTTGGCTTCAGTTTTCACTGTATCCCGAAATTGACCGATTGGAGCTATTAAAGGCTAAAACGACTGAGACTGTGTCTGATATGCAAACGGCTCTTTTGGGGCAGGAGCAAAAACTTTTGCGCTTGAATGGGGTCTGTGCGGTTCTCATCCTGCTTTTTACGGCGATTATGACGGCCGTATAGGGGTAGCTAACCCTCCGGTTCTAGCTTTAACAAGCTCAAGCAGTCAAACGTCCCCTGCACAATTTCCTCTTTACGCTTTTTGGGCAGCTGTTTAACCGCATACTCTAATTTTGATGCTTGGCTGCGGTTGCCAACCTTTTGCGAGAATACGAGCTGCAACGGCCGACGAGCTTTTAGGTATTTGGCCCCTTTGCCTGCGCGGTGTGTTTCCACACGCCGATCAACATCGGTTGTGATACCTGTGTACAAACTATTGTCCGCGCCACGAATTAAATAGATGGACCAAATTGTCATGATAGTTTTATTCTATTTGTGCACTTTGTTGCATAAAAAATCATAATTATGTGGTACTTTGCTCTGGTCCTGAGGTACTAGATAAGGGATAATTCTGGCTTACAGAAGACCTTACGAAACGGAGGAAAGACCCTATGACCGCAATGTTAATGCTTGGAATAATGATTATCGGTTTTACCGCTATTGTAGCAGTCGCTGCCATTATTGACTCAATTCGACAAAAATAAATACCCTACCATAGACTTCCCATGAGGGAGCAGCTGTGGCTGCCCACCTACACCACCCGACTCTGATTACCCTGAAAGAAGATTTAGTCTAATAGTAGCCCGCAGATTGACACCAATGAATGGTCTTGGCTATCGGCCGAGCATTGTTGGTAGGCGATCTGCGTACCAGAGGTTTCTTCCATAAACCTCAGCATCAGATAAAGAGGGCTAAAGCCACAGACCTTATTCCGATCTTCAATCCCTGCAATCTCAGCGTAAAAGCGTTCAGCATCCCCTTGAACGACAGCGTCCATCAGACTGCTATCAGCCTGTACAAGCTCCTGCTGCTTTGTTGTGTCCATCACATAATCATCCCCAAAAACCGGCCCAACATGAGACAAGTCAACAGAGGCGACGCATAAAACCCGTTTCCCCTCTGTGGCCGCTTTTAAGGCCCGCACAAACTCCATCATTTTGCTATCTTTTTTAGGATGGCTGTGCCCCATGACAAAATGTTGGAAAGATCCGATCAGTAAGGGGACCATGGGCGGGGGATCTCCCGGCCGAACTTTGTGTGCAATGTGATGCAGCCAAACGGCCGATAGCTCAACAGAATGTTCATTTCGATGGTTGAGCTCTAGCCTATAAGCATCTTGCTTGCCAATAGCCTTTTCAAGCTGATTAACGACATCTAGATCTGTTGGTAAGACCCCATAGGGGGTTTCGTATGCTTTTTGGGTTAACGTCAGGCTGCCAAGCCCTCCCTTATGATCGGTGGCAAACATCAGCACCAAATCTGCATCAGCAACCGCTTGATGAGCTCTGGCCCAAGTTTGGGCATAGACCGGGCCACCACGCTGATAATCGATATGGGGGGAAACAATCCCCCGGCCGCTCCAAGTTTGCCACGTGGCTAAATCATCAAGATTGTCGCTCGCCCCATAGTCGGCAAACTGTTTTTCCAGTTCAGCCACATCCCGATGGTAGTTACGATCAACAAGCGCCATCGGCCGGAAGGGGGCGTCGCGGAAGGCGGTCACAATAGATTCTTGTTTTTCTAAAAAGCGATCATTTTCGAGCATGCAGGCTTCATCTAAAGTTGAGAGTGCTTGTTCCAAAATGCCGGCCGGTAATGCGCCACCCAGATCATTTTCAAGAGCAGAATAGATCGATGGGACATCGTGCAGACCATCGCAGTAGAGGGTCATACGGGCCAAAACTGGCGGCAACAACAGCTGGTCGGTGCTAATTTCGCTTGGGTCCCGTATGAGCCAAACTTGTTCCCCCTCATGTAAAATCGGCTCGAAATCCAAGGGCCGAATTTTGGGGTAAAAAACAGAAGGGTTGTTCACAGGTTGCCTAAGGGGTTTTTACAAGAACCAACTCTAACATTTTCTCGGTGATGGCGGCTACACCATCGTTGAGTGGCCCCCCTTCTGCAGAAAGAGCCAATGGAGTGCCTTGGTGGACCGCTTTCATCTGACTTCTATCGTACATCACTTTGAACTCGATGTCGGCATTTAGCCCCCGCTGGACGGTGCTAGCTTCTAGCTTGGCATCTGGGGTGCTTTGGTTCAGCACAAAATATCGGTTGGCTGGCATTGGCCCTTTGCTGATCATCCGTTTTTCAACTCGAATCGCAGTTTGGACCGCCATGACCTCCGGCCGGACGATGTGCAATCCTACCGTGACCTTGTTTAGAATAAATTTCACTATCGGGGTTAAAACAGATGGCAGGTCAAATATCACATATTGATAGCTTGTGATCAAAGTTGAATAGATCTTTTTAAGCGCAGAAATCGTCATGATATCTGGTGATCTTGGCATGAGAGGGCCGGGCAAGATACGCAAACCGCTTTCATGCTCGACAACTTGCTTGCCGATCTGAAGACCTGAAATGTCTGATAGGGACAGTAAGTTGTCCCAGCTTTCAGTCGGTTGCATACGCAGCTGCATTGCTGCTTGCCCACCAGATGTGGTTAGGTCCACCAAGCATACTTTGCCGGGAAACTGTTTGTTTAGCTCAAGTGCTAGGTTGACGGATAGTGTTGTCCGGCCGATTCCGCCAGAGAACCCGAACAAAGCTATTGTTTGGCAGGGAATCGATTCAGACTGGAGTGGAGCGGTATCAATTGAAGATTGCGCCGCGTCGGCCGTTGTGCTGCCAGCACTTTTCTGTGCAATTAAGTCATCGACATTTGTCAGCAGCTCAATTGAAGTAACCGGCTTATTTAAATACGTATCAGCACCAATTTCCATAGCTTCTTGCTTGCTTTCAATTGGTCCTCTGGCTGTCAGAACGATAATGGGAATCTCTTTTGTTCCTGGATTCATTCGCAGCTCTTGGCATAGTTCCAACCCATTCATACCGGGCATCATTACATCCAGAATGGCTAAATCTGGCGCTTCTTCACGCATCATGTCTAAGGCTTCAATTGGGTTGCTAACTAAGGTCGCGGTATGTCCACCACGCTCTAGCATCAAGCCTACCATTCGGAGCAATTGTTCATCATCATCTACAACAAAAATATGTGCCACTGATTTTTAGTCCTAAAAATATCACCAAGCTTTTCTTTGTCTGTCTATTTGGGTGTGTTCACTGATATGTGTCAGCGATTTCAACCCAATCATTAAAAGAAAGTGGAGAGAGAAAAAAGTTTGTACCTACTGTTTCAACATTGCTACTGTGATGGATTGAAAAAACAAAGAAACAGTTAAAGTCACGACGGCTAAGGAATATTTGTCCATCATTTCATTTGTGTCGTGCTCACTAGGGTTGTTTTTAGCTTTACCTAGTATTGAAATTAGAGTCCTATGACCTATCTAAAAAATATCTTACTTAGGGTCAATGTTCAATGAGTTAAAAGGGTGATAGGCAAAACCATGATTTAACTATATATGCTCAATTTGAATGGTTCAAAATAAGTTTGACCCAAAATAGGGTGTCAGGTTACACAACTGACAAGTGGGCCTCCCCCATGTATTTACCTCTAGCTGCCTGACGATTCAGCTTGCGGCGAGGTAATTGGTATGTTTTCATGCTCAAAATGAGGGATTAATTGCCAATCTTTGGGTGGCCAGTATACGACCCAAGCTTTACCTATGATGTCATCTTCTGGCAAATTTGACCAACTGCGCGAGTCGCTTGAGTTTCGCCTATTATCACCCATAACAAAAAAAGTATCTTCACTTACGGTCCAAGTTTGGTTGTTGGGTGATGGATCTTTGATATAAGGCTCATCAATCAGTGCCCCATTAACCCGGACTTCCCCATTGCTAATGGAGACGGTATCACCGGGTAACCCAATGATACGCTTGATAAAATCTCGGCTGCGGTCGTTCGGGAAATGTAGAACAATAATGTCACCACGTTCTGGCTCGTCTAAAAAATAAGACAAGCGATTAACGATTAGATATTGCCCTTCATGCAGCGTGGGCTCCATACTAGAGCCTTCGATCCGAAAATTTTGAGAAGCACTTTTCACAAACCAGATTACAAAAAATGTAAAAAGGAGGGTTTCAAGAATTTCTTTGATTAAGGTAGAAGAGGATGCGGGTTGATCCTGAGTTTGTACCGACTCGGACGGAAACGCTTGATCGTATTCGACAGACGCTCTTAAAGTAGCCGGAGGGGCCGGAGCGATTGTGTCGCTTGGCTGGTTAGAAAAGTTCATAGGTTAAATTGAAAGAAAAATAGGGTATAAATCTCTATGTATTTTTGTTTTCTGATTTAGTTTAATATGGTGACTTTGTATTGATGTAAGGTAGTTTATTCTCATCCTTATCTATCAAATACTATTAATCTTTAGAAGAAGTTCACTCGCTGACGATTGGCCTGATTGAATTACCAGAGAAACAAAGGGACTAAATTTATTTTTAACCAGCAATATCAAAAGCTGACCACATTATAGTCGCCCCATAAAATCACCACAAGAATGACGTGAGTAAGTGGGGAAATAGTCATAAATGCCTAATGTATTGCTTAAATAATCAAACCAATGAATCTTCTCAGAAAGCGCCAATCACTTCTTCTATTATTTACGATTCCTTTGCTGCTTAGTTGTCAGTTATTGAGTCGTTTCCAGTCAAGCTCAACCGAGAGCCCACAAGCTACAACCGAAGTATTTGCTGTAATTGAGGAGAGGGAGCCGGCAACGGCCGAACCTTCGCAAGAGCCTGCGACGATAATCGAACCAACTGTAGCGCCAACCCAACCCGCTCCATCACAGGATGAAGAAAACCAACCTCCACCTTTGCCTGCTAATAATCTAGGTGAGGGTGAAGATAACGCAACCGCTGAGAGCGCAGGCTCTGATTCGAACGGTGCCACAATTTATAAAAGCCCGGCCGGTTACGAGTTGAGCCATTTTGCAGACTGGTTTGTGGCGGACTATTTTGGGCAAACCATCATATCAAATAATGAAGCTGCCTTAGAACAGGGTGGAGATTTGATCAATCAACCGATCATATTAATCGCTTCGGGAAACACAAACGGGCAATCAGCGGCCGGGTTACTAAACGCGGTTCAGCGTGAATTGCTGATAGATGGCCAGCTCGCACCGGTCTCTCCAGTTAGTCCGATTAATCGGCCGTCAGCCAGCGGCGTGCGCTCTGTACAACGGCTTATTTTGCCCGAAGGGAATATGGAGGTGACGACCGAGGCGCTCATTAACGGCGACCTCTACACCGTTGCAATTGGCCTTTTACCTGAAGGTATCAGCCAGAACGAGCGGGACAGCTTACGCTTGATCTTGGAGTCTATAACACATACAGCCAACACATTTAGTCTAACTGCGGCCGATTATGGGCTAACGGCCGACGGAGTTACTGAACTCAATCAATCCCTTTTTACGACACAGTTGGGTGCAACTCAAACACAAGAAATCGACTTTGGAGTTAATCAGCTAAACGTAGAGCCGGGGAATAGCGCGCTATTACCGTTTACCCTTGCGGAACAAGCTGACATCAGCATTGTTGTATCCCCTTCTTCTAGTGGATTTGATCTTACCGTTGATTTGCAAGACGGTGCAGGGGAATCGATATTACAAGGTGGATTGTTTCTTGATAATGGCGGTGCTGGCTCGGCTGAAAGACTTGAAGATATTCAGTTAGAGGCGGGGACCTATACTCTTGTTGTTCGGGGATTTGGTTTAACCGGCGGCTCATTCTCGGTGGAGCTACGGTAATTTATCGGTTCTCGTAACGCAGGCGACGTAAAAAATCGACCGTTTGTAGACGGCGTTCCAGATGAAAGGTGATGTAGTAGTGCAAAAGATCCTCTAATTCTTGGTGCAATTCACGTCGCAGCTTGAGCTCACGCACTTGATCCCACGGCCGTGTTTGTAAAAAACGCAAGACTTTTACGGCCGAGGCGGATACGGGTCTGGCTCGCTTTTCGGCCGCTAAATGCTCCGGCTTGAGCAAGCCACCAATCTCAGCACTAAAATATTGATCTTCTTCCTCAATCGGTTCATGGCTGATCACACAGTTGAAAAGTTGTGGTTGAAACCCGGTCAGGCTGAGCAAGCGCAGTTCGAAATAGCGGGCCGCCAGCAGATGATTATCTTCGTTGGCGAACCAACTCAAGCCATCTGCCAGCAGATAGAACAAGCTGCTATTTTTGTCTTCTTCCTCTGTAAAGCGATCCAGCAATTCGACAATATGCCCCGCATAAATGGTGCGGACCAAATCTTCGCGCAGCCCCGGATACATTTCTACAGACTCTGCCTGTGTTACGATGTCAAAGGTATTGCCGTCTGCAATTAAGAACGCTGACCGGCCGAATAGTTCGACATGGCCCGTTTGGCGGCTCGTGGGCTTGCGAGATCCCTTTGAAAGCGCCTTGAGCTTGCCATACTCGCGCGTATAGATTGTGAGCAGCCTATCAGACTCACCCATATCTTTGCGCCGTAGCACAATGCCTTCAGTTCTGCGGGATCTAAAACGTGACATGAGGTGGAAGGATAAAGGGAAAAGGGGAAAGGATCAAATTTGAGGAACGGTTAGTTTGATCGTAGAGGTTAGGCATTCGCATGAAAACAACCTCAGCGAGGCAAATTTTACAGCGAATGTTTCGCCGTGATGGTTGGTTATCCTTTCAGCGGATACCATAGTTCACGTGCTTCACCAACTAAGTAAAGAGACCCTGTGATCAAGATGAGATCGGCCGGATCTGACAGTTCAATCGCTTTTTTGACAGCCTGTTGAACATCTGTGGCTGACTCGGCCGGAAGCTCGCTAATCTGCTGAATTTTATGGGTGATAATATCAGGATCAACGGCCGGTTTGCCGGGGACATTGGGTGCTGTCGCGATCACTCGATCAACGGCCGGAACCAACACCTGCAAAATATCTTCAACTTCTTTATTAACAATACTGCCGGTGATCGCGGTGATTTTTTTATGCGGATACGCCTCTTGCAAACTGCGAACCAGCGCCTTCATTTTATGTGGATTATGGGCGCCATCAAGCAAAATCAAAGGGTCATGCGAGACAAGCTCCATCCGGCCGGGACATGAAAAGTTAGCTAGTGCGCCAGTGTTGATGGGGCTATTTAAGACGCCTGTGCCGATTAGCACATCTAACGCCGTAATCGCCAGTGCCGCATTGCCAAGCTGATACCGGCCGATAGGGCCAACTTTTACCCGCTCGTAGCTGTTGAACGGAGCCCGAACTGAAATGGTGTTGGGATCATGAATGTCAAAAGAAAAATCTCGATCTAAAGCGTAGAGACGTGCATGTTTCTCGGCCGCCTCTTTTTCTAGAACCGTCAAAAGCTCCGGCTGGGTTACACCGGTCACGGCCGGTTTGTTTTGTTTAATGATACCCCCTTTGTGCCACGCGATATCTACTAAGTCTGGTCCCAATGATTTCACATGATCAAACGCCACATTTGTGATGATGGCGATCTCAGAGTCCATATGATTGGTTGGATCAAGGCGTCCGCCCATCCCCGCCTCAACAACGCCAAAATCTAGCCCTTGATCAGCCAGCCACATAAACGTCAACGCCGTCCATGCTTCTGTGTAGCGCAGTTGATTATAGGGGCCGCCTGAAGCCGCCCACTTGGCATGTAGATCACGAAATGCATAAACCAAATCTGCAAACTCTTGGAGCGATACCGGCCGACCGTTGACCATCAGCTTTTCAGTCGGCATTTGCAGGTACGGGCTGGTGTGCAGACCGGTTTTTAAACCCATCCCTTGGGCAAGTGCAGCGACCATCATGCTCACGCTGCCTTTGCCACTGGTGCCGGTTACATGCGCGGCCGGGAACTGACGCTCCGGATGCCCTGCAAAAGCCAGAAAGTCGGCCGTGCGCTTCATCGCTTCACCCATTTCATACTGCCGCTGCTCAGCCGTTTTAGCTACGCTGAACCGCTTCCCCTCTGGATCAGTTACCAGAGAGAATAGCCAGCTGTGCGCTTTTTCAAATTCTTCTTTGCTCATAAAAATTATGGATATGTGTTGCAAGGCCCCTGACTATGTTTGATACAAGATCAATTCTCTAAATCCTCAAGCATTTTCGCAATCGGGAACCAGTAATCTCGTAATTCACCAACCAGATATAGCGACCCTGTAATCCACACAATATCTGTTTGATCAGCAGTCGCCAGAACATTTTTCAATGCATCCATCGCATTGGGGTTGACCGTTATCGGCATTGTGGGGTCAATCTCAGCCGCCAGTGTCGCTAATTCTTCTGGATCAACTCCGTTCCACAACCCCTTTGGTTCGAATTGTGTAAACACCATTTCGCTCGAAAGCTCCATAACGGGTGGCAAAATATCTGTGGCCGCCTTACCCGCTTTTAGTCCTAAAATTGTGATCAATTTTTGATCTTTAGTTTTCTTTTTTAGGATGCTGACCGCCGCTTGAATCTTGTCCGGGTTATGAGCCCCATCTAGCAAAACCAGCGGGTTAGTTTGCACCTGCTCTACCCGGCCGGGTAGCGTAGCTTTTGCCAGCCCTTGTAGGATGGCCGAGTACGGAATCGTTACCTCATGTAAAGACGAGACGGCCGCAACCGCAACCGCCGCGTTTGTGGCCTGAAACGCCCCTTCCATTTTAATGGTTAGCCCATCATAGGTAATGTCTGGGATCGAAATCGATACCTCATCCCCAGCTGTTTCTACCGAGAAATCACGATTCAAAAGCCACAATCGGGCATCTTGCTCCAGACACTTTTCTTCGACCAGTTTGATTACGCTGGGCTGTGTGACACCGCTAACAACCTGCTGTTTCCGTTTGATGATCCCACGTTTATCAAGCACAATTTTCTCGACGGTGTCCCCTAAAATTTCGATGTGATCTAAACCAACATTATTGAGAACGGCGACTTCGGCCGGTAACACGTTTGTGGCATCTCGGTCCCCACCTAACCCTACTTCGATCACTGCGAAATCAACCTGTTCCTCGGCAAACAGCATAAAGGTCAATGCAACTTGAGCCTCGAAATAGCTGGGGGCACCAAATGGGGAAGTGTCCCGAACTTCATCAACGGCCGGTTTTATTTTGGCATATATTTGGGCCAGCTTGCTTGTAGCGGCCGGGCGGCCGTTTAACATGTGCCGCTCGTTATAAATCTGCAAATTGGGTGATGTGTGCAGCCCGACATAATAACCGGCCTCTTGCAAGATTGTGGCGATCATCGTGCTAGTTGACCCCTTGCCCGATGTTCCCCCCACATGGATAGAGCGAAACTTATAGTGGGGATTATCGAGCAACCCCAAAAGTTGGCTCATACGCTCTAACCTCAGATTGATCTCTGAGCTAAATTTAACTGGCCCAATTAACGATAACAGTTCTTTTTCTAGTGCATGATATTGCTCTAATGCTGAAGTCATACCCAAATTTTACCTGTCTAAAATGAAAAGTGACCAGTCATTGAGAACAATAACTGGTCACTGATGTTACTATGTGTTTGGTTGGTGGAACTGATTAGCACCTAATTAGCTAAGATAGTCACGAAGCGCTTTACTACGGCTTGGATGGCGCAGTTTACGCAACGCTTTTGCTTCGATTTGGCGAATCCGCTCACGGGTAACACCAAACTGTCGGCCGACTTCTTCAAGCGTATGGTCTTTGCCATCGCTCAAACCAAAG
>JAHDEN010000080.1 GCA_020628815.1 Chloroflexota bacterium
GGAGCCACAAATTGCGCCAAAACTTCCCCTTCACGATGAGCCAAAATTGTCGCTAAAACGGCCGCTTCCAGCTTATCCGGTGCCTCACGATCCTTCATGTTAAATTCGTTTTCAACAAAATTTGTGTCGAAGTTGCCACCCATGAACGGTACATTTTCCATCATGTGCAAGTGGAACGGGATGCTCGTCGTTACGCCCAAGATATGATACTCCTGCAACGCCCGCCGCATGCGCAAAATCGCCTCACCCCGATTCTTGCCATAGCAAATGAGCTTGGCAATCATAGAGTCATAATAAGGTGTAATTTCTGCACCTGCGTCAACGCCGGTATCAACCCGCACACCCGGCCCTTTGGGAGTAGTAACACTGGTTAATTCACCGGTGGCTGGCAAAAAGTTCATATACGGATCTTCAGCATTAATGCGACACTCAATCGCCCAACCTTCCATCCGAATATCTTCTTGTTTGTGCCGCAACGTGCGTCCACGAGCCACACGCAGCATCTCTTGCACAATGTCTACCCCTGTCACCAATTCGGTAACGGGATGCTCAACCTGCAAGCGGGTATTCATCTCTAAAAAGTAGAAATTCTTCTCACGATCCGCCAGAAATTCAACTGTTCCGGCCGACACATAATCAACCGACTTGGCGGCCGCAACGGCAACCGCGCCCATCTTTTCCCGCATCGCATCGTCTACAAAAATAGATGGACATTCTTCAATCAATTTTTGATGGCGTCGTTGCAACGAACATTCCCGCTCTCCAAGATGGATCACATTTCCATGCGAGTCAGCCAACACTTGAATCTCGATATGGCGGCCGCTGGTGATTAGTTTTTCTAAATAGACCGTGCCATCACCAAAAGCGGAAAGTGCCTCACGACGTGCGCTAGCCAGCGATTCAAGCAGGTCAGCCGGGTCATGCACGGGACGCATCCCTTTGCCACCGCCACCGGCCGAAGCTTTGACCAAAACCGGATATCCGATCTCGTTAGCCGCATCTACCAACTGCTCATCCGTTAAGCCTGGCTCTGTACCTGGCACCAGAGGCACACCGGCCGCTTTAACGCTTTCACGAGCAGAAAGTTTGTCACCCATCGTTGTAATCGCATGAGGCGCTGGGCCGACAAACACAATATCGTTATCGAAACACATTTGGGCAAATTCTGCCCGTTCGGCCAAAAACCCATAGCCGGGATGGATTGCGCCAGCACCTGATTTTTTAGCCACATCGATGATCTTTTCCATCACCAAATAGCTTTCGCGAGCGGCCGAAGGTCCGATGTGATACGCCTCGTCGGCCGTACGCACATGTGGAGCATTCCGATCAGCGTCTGAGTAGACCGCCACCGTTCTAATGCCTAGTTCTTGACACGCCCGCATGATACGGACCGCGATCTCGCCACGATTTGCCACAAGGAGCTTATCAAATCGGCGTGTGTGTAAATTCTCAACCATTGAATTTGATCTCTCCTTAAAGTGGAATATTTCCGTGTTTCTTAGGTGGGTTTGTATCCCGTTTGTTCTGCAACATGTTTAACCCATTGATCAATCGAGCACGGGTTTCGTGAGGCAAAATCACATCATCAACAAACCCCATGCGGGCTGCAACGTATGGATTCGCAAAGCGGTCCCGATAATCGTTTACCAGCTCTTCCTTCTTCGCAACCGGATCGTCCGAATCAGCTAAATCTCGTCTGAACACGATATTTACCGCACCGTCTGGCCCCATCACCGCAATTTCTGAAGTGGGCCATGCAAAGTTCAGGTCCGAGCGAATGTGTTTTGAGTTCATAACACAATATGCTCCGCCGTAAGCCTTGCGGGTGATCACCGTCATTTTAGGAACGGTCGCCTCGCAGAACGCATACAGCAACTTGGCTCCTTTACGGATGATGCCGCCGTGTTCTTGGTTCACGCCTGGCAAAAAGCCGGGAACATCTTCAAACACAATGAGAGGGATATTGAAGCAGTCGCAAAAACGGACAAAACGGGCCGCTTTTTCACTCGCGTCAATGTCTAGCACTCCGGCCAAGACCATCGGTTGGTTGGCCACAATCCCAACGGCGTGGCCGCCCAAACGGGCAAAGCCAACCACCACGTTCGAAGCAAATAGCTCTTGGGTTTCGTAGAACTTGCCATCATCAAAAATATGGCCTATCACGTCCCGAATGTCATACGGTTTATTCGGATTATCTGGCACGATGGTGTCTAGCTCTTTGTCAGCCCGCAGCGGATCATCGGCCGATGCTGAAAATGGTGCGTCTTCCATATTGTTTGATGGAAGATAGCTCATCATCTCGCGGATCAAATACAGACAATCTTCTTCAGAGTCGGTCGCCATGTGCGCAACACCACTAATTTGATTGTGCGTAATGGCTCCACCCAGTTCCTCAAACGTAACCTCTTCACCGGTAACCGTTTTAACGACGTCTGGCCCCGTGATGAACATATGGCTCGTTTTCTTAACCATAAAGATGAAGTCGGTTAACGCAGGCGAGTAAACCGCACCACCAGCACAGGGCCCCATAATGGCGCTAATTTGCGGCACAACGCCGGAAGCCAGCGTATTGCGCAGGAAGATGTCAGCAAATCCACCCAAGCTAACCACACCCTCTTGGATGCGTGCACCACCAGAATCATTGATTCCGACGATTGGGGCGCCATTTTTAACCGCCATGTCCATGATTTTGCAGATCTTTTGCGCGTGGACTTCGCTCAAGCTTCCACCAAATACGGTAAAGTCTTGCGAGTAAACGTACACCAAACGGCCGTCGATTGTTCCCCAGCCGGTGACAACGCTGTCCCCTAAAAATTTCTTTTTGTCCATACCGAAGTTCGTCTCTCGGTGTTCGACAAAAGAGTCAATTTCATGAAAAGAGCCGCGATCAAGTAAAACTTCAATTCGCTCGCGAGCGGTCATTTTGCCCTGCTGGCGCTGTTTTTCAATTCGGGCCTCGCCACCACCCATGCGAGCTTTCTCTCGAAGCTCAATTAACTTTTCTGCTTTGGGATCACTCATATTGTGTCATGCCTCATAAAAAAAGATTGTGCTAATTTTTATCGTTGGTCCATGTAGGAACTCAGTAGTTAAAACACCCCAATTTACTTTGGTTACGGAAATAATATTTCACTATTTGGATTAATACATTCAAAATATTGAGAGTGCTTTTGACCAAAATCATTTTTCGAATTCAACCTTAAAAAATAGCCCAACTGATTAAATTCTTCTCACAAAAATTCAAAAAATTGTATCTGACCTTAAATTTATTAGGAAAAATTACGCTAAACCTTAAAAAATTCACCCTGGCAGAAATTAGTGCTTGCAAAGCTAAGAATATCTGCCATAATAAATCCTGTAGGCTCCCTCTGAGGTGGTTGGTGAAGCGCCCGCTTCGCCACCACCTTTTTTTTTGCCTAGCTGAATTTACCAGAGCCAACACAATTACAAACAACCGATTCCTAAAAAATATTGGTTTCCAAATCCTGCTAAAACTGGTTTAATTTCTGTTTCTACTGATTACTACTTTTGCTCACAAAAAGAGCAATTTCAGAAATACCATGCACCATTTCTCTCCCCACATTCTCCAAAAATTAGAAGCGATCGTTGGGCCAACTGGCCTTTCTGCAACCGAGGCAGATCGGGCCCACCATGCACAAGATCAATCAACCCATCCGGCCGTGCTGCCGGACGTTGTGCTTTGGCCCGAAAACAGCCAGCAGGTGAGCGACATCGTTAAAGTTGCGGCCGAGCACAAAATACCCGTCACCGCATGGGGCGCAGGAACAAGTCTAGAGGGCCATTCAATTCCTCTAAAAAAAGGGATTTCACTTAATTTTCAAAAAATGAATCAAGTGATTGAAGTTCACGCCGAAGATTTTCAAGCAACGGTTCAGCCGGGCATTTTCCGCAAAGAGCTTGAAGCACAGCTGGCCCCATACGGTCTTATGTTCGCCCCTGATCCGGGTGCCAACGCCAGCATCGGCGGGATGATTGCGAACAATGCGGCCGGGATTCGCACAGTTAAATATGGCGCGACTAAAGATAATGTGCTGGCGCTTGAAGTAGTTTTGGCCAACGGTGACATCGTTAAAACCGGATCAAGGTCGATCAAACAGTCGGCCGGATATGATTTGACCCACCTTATGATCGGGTCTGAAGGCACTTTGGGACTGGTTACACAAGCCACGCTAAAGCTGGTTCCCATCCCTGAACATTTCAGCACCGCCACAGTTGCCTTCCCGACCGTTGATGCGGCGGCCGACGCCGTCTATGGCATTATCGGCAGCGGACTAGAACCGGCCGCGCTTGAGCTACTGCATCAAGATAATGTGCGCTGGATGAATGAAGATGCCAATTTAGGCATGGTCGAAGCCCCATCCTTAATGATGGAGTTTAGTGGTGCAAGTCAAATTGCGGTTGAAGAAGCGATTAACATGGCGCGAGATGTCTGCGCTGACGCAGGGAGCGTTGGCTTTACAGGCGGGATCGGCCGTGATGCACGCAAAGCGATGTGGGAACAGCGACACGGTCTGCGGGAGCGGCTGGTTCGGACCTTTCCCGGCCATCATTGGATCTTGGTTGATATCGCCGTCCCTATTTCAAAATTCCCAGAGCTTGTTAGCTTTTGCCAATCAAAAATAATCGACTTTGGTTTTGACGGTCGTATTGTGGGTCACGCAGGGGATGGGAACATGCACGCCGGGCTCCACTTTTTACCAGATGATGAGAATGCCAAAAATCGAGCTGTCGAATTGGGCCATGTGATGGTCAACCGCGCATTGGAATTAGGCGGCACCTGCACGGGTGAGCATGGCATCGGCTTGGGCAAGCAAAAATATCTGCTTAAAGAATGTGGAGAGAATGCGCTTGACCTGATGGCGCTGATCAAACGCACGCTCGACCCTGATAACATTTTGAATCCCGGAAAAGTAGTCCCGCTTTAAAAGCCCATCTTAAACCCAACTGACGCAGCAAACAGACCGCCATCGGCCGTAATGTTCATCCCATTTAGCCAGCGGCTGTCGTCAGAAGCCAAAAATGCGATAACAGGAGCGATATCTTCAGGCACTCCCGGGGCCGGCCGATCTTCCATCCCCTCAACTCTCTTTTTGGCACGCACCGCCACCGTCTCCATAAAATCACCCAAAATCGGCGTGTGGGTGGCGCTGGGGCTAACCGCGTTAACCCTGATCCCTTTCTCTTTCCAACGATTCCAGCTTTGCATCGTCCAGACAATGACCGCTTCTTTGCTAAACTCATAGCAGTTTTCCTCGTCAATGTCGTGATCTTCGCAAAATTGCCCGATACGATCCATTGACCGAATCTCGAACAGAGCCTTGCTTTTTTCAATTGTTTGCCCCCATCCCATTCCTGCGACAGAAGCCACGTTCACAATCGAGCCACCTTGCACCATTTTAGGGACAACGGCTTCTGTAAACATACGCAGACCGGTAAAGTTAACCTGCAACACAGGGATTGGAGGAACCGTGGGCGGAACTCCTGCGATATTGAGCAACGCATCAATTTCGTTTGGGATTTGAGCAGCTGCCTTTTGAATCGAATCCTCGTTAGATAAGTCGATCTGAATAAATCGGTCAACATTGTCGGCCGTCTCATTGATATCAAGCCCGATCACGGTTGCCCCCCGTTCCTTCAAAAGTTTGGCCGTCTCCGCCCCGATTCCAGAAGAAACTCCGGTGGCCACAATCGTTTTGTTTTTTAAACTCATCATTTTCTCTCTAAAAAGTTTTGTCTTTCACTTGCAAGCCTAAAGCCTTTTGTTTGACAGATTTCTTCAACTGCGAAAAAATCTTTTACGCTGATAACTTATCAGAATGATTATGACTGACCGATTCAGATCTGACCAATTAACAGGAACCCAACTTTATGCCACATTTAGACCCACTACCCCGCGAAGAACTCCCGCAATATGAGGAGCTATTTGAACGTTACGACCGCATCAGAGGCTTTTTGCCGAACTCCATTTTAACCATGGGGCGGCGCCCAGCTATTGCAGATGCGTTTATGCAGTTGAATCAGGCGATTTTGTACGAAGGCACTGTGCCGGAAGAGTTAAAAATGCTGATTAGCCTAATTACTTCGGCCGTCACCGGTTGCCGCTATTGTCAATCACACATGACCAACTTATCGGCCGTCTACGGGGCTTCTGATGAAAAAATTCAGGCGGTTTGGGAGTATGAAACCAGCCCGATTTTTACAGATGCTGAACGAGCAGCTTTACGCTTAGCCTATCATGGTGCGCTTGTGCCCAACGCAGTCACGGCCGAACATTTCGATGAAGTCAAAAAACATTTTAGTGAATCGGAAATCGTAGAAATCGTCGCCTCTATCTCGCTGTTCGGGTATCTCAATCGCTGGAATGATACAATGGGCACGACCTTAGAAGCCCCACCCGCAAAAGTTGCTGAGCGTGCTATTGGCACTGTGGGATGGGATGCAGGCAAACACGGTGGCGAGTAAACCAATCATAGGTCGAGCGACCAATTACGCTACTTAATTCTTGTGTGTCGTAGTGCGTTAAGCAATAACAAGGCGCTGCTTAACGCACCACGATATACTAGCAAAGATCGAATTTTCTCATTTCTCAGCCGTCACAGATGAGCGCAAAAACCCAGCATGCCAAAGATTTTATCAACGGATCAAATCAAAAAGAATGAACGGCCATCCTACTGGAACTATCTGGTATCCAGCGTTTTCGGCCGTCTAAATACAATTCCCGATCAATTTGGCCCCTTCTCTGGCAAAATCGCCTACAGCCATCTTTCTTCAGCCACAATCGCTGAGGTCTCTTCATCCCAGCTCACAGTCATCCGGCCCGAGAAATATATTCAAGACCCACAGGAAGATTTCTACAAAATCAATTTTCAACTAAAGGGGAACGCAACCGTCTCGCAAAGCGGACGCACAGCCGAATTGCAGCCGGGCATGTGGACGATTTATGACAATACCCGGCCGTATGAAATGCAGTTACACAGTGACTATCGCCAGCTCCTCTTTGTGGTGCCACGCAGCCAGCTACTCAATCGACTGCCTACCATAGATCTGTTTCTAGCCCAGCCCATGTACAGCCAAAGCGGGATGGGGCGGCTGCTTTTTCAATTTATAGAGGGGGCGTTGCAAGAAAGCGATCAAATCAATGCGGAATCAAAAACCCACACCGTACAAATGATGTTTGATCTGCTCATGCTGGGATTAGCTAACTCCAATCCAACCGAGAGCCGTGCGGCCGTACCGCTGTCAGCCAGCCACCGGATGGTTCAGCTGCGCCAGTTTATCGCCAGCCACCTGCATAACCCGGATCTCTCGGCCGACATGTTGGCAAGCAATCTGTTTTTATCAAAACGATATATCCAACAGCTTTTCGCCAAGCAAGACACCACGGTCAACCAAACCATTTGGCAGATGAGGCTCGAACGGTGCCAAAAAGATTTAGAAGATCCCCGGCTGGCCAACCGGCCGATTCAAGATATCGCGCTGTCTTGGGGCTTTCGCAATGGAGCCCACTTTAGCCGCCTGTTCAAACAGTTTTCAGGTGTCACACCGTCAGTCTACAGAGCCAACACCCTTCACGCTTACAGATAAACTCTATTCGCTCACAAACAACGTGTCTGAGTATAATCGGCTATCTTAATCTGCATCATCAAACCATGTTGCTGGTTTGTGCTTGGGAGCGTGCACGCTGAGAAAATCAATTTAAAGGAATCAATTCGATGGCGACAAAAAAGACATTTGAAGAAAATTTAGCCCTCACGGCCGACTATCGTGCGGCTGTGGCCAAACGGGGTGTTAAAAATATTATCAACGGTGAACGGGTTGATGGCTCAACCGGCCGTACGTTTACAACCAGCTCACCCATCGACAATAGTGAAATATGCACCGTTGCCGAAGGGGATGCCACCGACATCGATCGGGCTGCACAAGCCGCGTGGGAAGCATTCCCAGCTTGGGCCGCTATGGATGGGCAAAAACGGCGTGACATTTTGTATCGATACGCCGAGCTTATCGAGGAAAACGCCGAACGAATTTCACTACTTGAGTCATTAGACACAGGCCAGCCGATCCGATTTATGGCAAAAGCCGCTCTGCGCGGTGCGGCCAACTTTCGCTATTTTGCAGATCAGGCTGTGGGAGCGCAGGATGGGCAATCGTTACCAACCAACGACCATTTGAACTACACCATTCGCACCCCAATCGGGCCAGTCGGAGTGATTACCCCCTGGAACACCCCGTTTATGCTCAGCACCTGGAAGATCGCTCCAGCACTGGCATGTGGCTGCACGGTGGTTCACAAACCGGCCGAACTTTCACCGGTAACGGCTCAGATTTTGACCGAGCTAGGGTTAGAGGCGGGCTTGCCTCCCGGGGTTTTAAATTTGGTCAATGGGTTTGGAGAAACGGCCGGAAAAGCCTTAACCGAACACCATCACATTAAAGCGATAGCCTTTGTCGGTGAGTCATACACCGGGTCACTCATCATGCAGCAAGGGGCGCTAACCCTCAAACGGGTCCACTTTGAACTGGGTGGCAAAAATCCGGTGATTGTCTTTGCCGATGCGGACCTTGAGCGTGCCTTAGATGCGGCCGTCTTTATGAAATACAGCCTTAATGGGGAACGATGTACCTCATCGAGCCGCCTGCTGGTTGAAGCCCCGGTCTATGAAGAGTTTACGGAGAAACTGGCTGAACGGGTCAAAAATATCAAAGTCGGAAATCCGCTAGACCCAGCCACAGAAGTCGGTCCACTGATCGACTCAGGCCATCTAAACAAGGTTCAAAGCTATGTCGATTTGGCCACCGAAGAAGGGGCAACAAAAACAAGCGGCGGCGGGCAACCGGCCGGGCTTGAAGCGGGCAACTACATCAACCCGACCTTTGTCAAAAATGCGACGGCCGATATGCGCATCGCCCAAGAAGAAATTTTTGGCCCTTATCTAACCGCCATCTCGTTTGATACAGACGACCAAGCGCTAGAAATCGCGAACAGCGTCAAGTATGGGCTAACGGCCTACATCTGGACCAAAGATGTGACCCGTGCCTTGAATATGGCTCACAAAGTTGAGGCGGGCATGGTGTGGGTAAACAGCCAAAACGTACGCCATTTACCGGCTCCATTTGGCGGTGTAAAATCTTCCGGCATCGGCCGGGACGGTGGCGATTACAGCTTTGAGTTCTACATGGAAACAAAGAACATCAGCATCGCTTTGGGTGACCACGCGATCAGCAAATTAGGAGCCAGCTAAGCAGATGAGTAACTTAAAACAAACCCTAACCCCTCCTTTTGATATCGTGCGTGTTAGCCATGTAGAGCTGGGTGTGACTGACATGGCCTATTCGCGTGAATATTATGCTGACATCATCGGGTATCACATCGAAGATGAAACGGCCGACACCCTGTACCTGCGTGGTATGGAAGAGCGCAATCACCACTCTTTGATTTTAACCAAGGTAGACGAACCGATCGTAAAACGAATCGGTTTCAAAGTGCGCTCAGAAGAAGATTTAGATAAAGCGCAGGCATTTTTTGCCAGCAAAGGCTCACCCACCCTGTGGGTCGAAAAAGTGGCTCAAGGGCGCACTTTGCACACAACCGACCCGTTTGGCGTGCCGCTTGAGTTCTACTATCAAATGGATTTTGTTGCAGACATTTTGCAAGAATTCCCACTGCACCATGGCAGTCGCATTCAGCGCATTGATCATGTCAATCTGTTCCATAACGATGTGAATGCAGCCACCGCTTTTTATGCAGGGGAATTGGGTTTCCAAGTGACCGAGGCCACGGTTGAAGACATCGAAACAGATGACAGCGATATTTGGGCGGCGTGGATGCACCGCAAAGGGGGTGTGCATGACATCGCATTTACCAATGGCACCGGCCCACGCTTGCACCATATCGGCATCTGGAACCCATCTGTTACAGATATTTTGAACTTTTGCGACCTGCTGGCAACATCCGGCCACATCGATGCGTTTGAGCGCGGCCCCGGCCGACATGGCATCTCAAACGCCTTCTTTTTGTACATTCGTGATCGGGATGGGCATCGCACAGAGCTATTTGCGGCCGACTATTTGACCGTTGATCCAGATTTACCCCCACGCTTGTGGGACTTGCAAGATCCAAAACGGCAAACGCTGTGGGGGCAGGCTGCTCCACGCTCTTGGTTCGAAAAAGGATCTTTATTTGCAGGTGTTTCGCTCAGCGATTCAAAGCTCAAACGGCAGCCGATCATCGCGCCAGAATAAGGCTCTGCCACAATTTAAGCTAGATCATTTAAGCACCTCATTCGTGGGGTGCTTTTTCTTTTCTGGCACAAAAAGTGCAAAAAACTATAATTACTAAACCGGTTAAGCTGGCCTAATCACAAAAGTTCTGGCAAACTTAACAAAATAAATTTTGGGTGGAGGAATTTAACATGACCGTAAAAGAAAAAGATCCCTATTTAAAGATTGAAGATTTACACGTGCATTTCCAAGCACGTAGTCAACTTTTCAGACCGGCAAGACCACCCGTCAAAGCGGTAAACGGAATCAACTTTGATATTCAACCCGGCCGGACCTTTGGCTTGGTCGGTGAATCAGGATCTGGCAAATCGACAGTTGCGCGTGCTATTTTGCGTTTGCTTGATTCCAAAGATGGCAAAATTATCGTCAGCGGGGATGACGTCACCGAATATGACAACTCCCAAATCAAAAGCTATCGGAAACAAGTTCAGGTCGTGTTTCAAGATCCATACTCCTCTTTGAATCCCAGCCACATTGTGGGCGAAATTGTGGGAGAGCTAATTACCCAACATCGTGGCATTAAAGCGGGTGAATATCGGGATCAAATTGTGGGGGATCTGCTAGAGCAAGTCGGGCTGGGTCGCCATTTTCTCGAACGGTTCCCATACGAACTATCAGGTGGTCAACGGCAGCGTGTTGCCATCGCGCGCGCCCTCTCTGTTAAACCAGAAATGATCATTTGTGATGAGGCGACAAGCGCGCTCGATGTCTCAATCCAAAGTCAGGTGATCAATCTGCTAGAAGAGATTCAAGAAAATACCGGAGTCGCCTATCTGTTTATCGCCCATGACTTGGCCGTGGTTCGCCATATCAGCCATGATATCGGTGTTTTATATTTGGGTTATTTGGTCGAGTCTGGCCCCTCGGACCGAGTGTATGAAGATACGGCCCATCCCTACACCGCCATGCTCCTGGCGGCCGAACCCATTCCAGACCCAGAACGTCAAAAACGACGCGCCAGCGTGCGACGCATGTATCAGATCGACGCGGAGCCACCGAGCCCGGCCAACTTGCCAATTGGTTGCCCCTTCACAAACCGCTGCGCCTTGGTCATGGACGTCTGCCACACTGAAATGCCGGGTGAAACCCCGGTTGTAGGGGGCGGAACGGTACGCTGTCACCTGCATACATCCGGCCCGACGCTCAACGGCAAATCTGTTATCCCACTGTTGCTGAAAGCGGCCGAAGATGAAAAATAGACGGCCCACCGATGACTGACTTTCAGCCTCTTTTACAAAGTCGGGATGGATTAGACGTTTACAATGCCGGGTTGCCCCGTTTTCCACGGAACTTTACTCGTGATGGAATTATCACCGCCCTCTTAGCCAAAGACACGCACATGATGGAGCAACAGCTCCGTTTTTGCGCACTGCACCAAGGGGATAAGTTTGATCCGGTAACGGGAGAAGAACATGGCAAAATCCATCATGAGTGGCCCGGCTTCCCGATACGAGAACAACTAACGACTTACAACGCCTGTGATTCAGCAGCATTTTTCCTAATCGGGGCCAAGTGGCTAAATCAGCAAGAACCTAACAATAAGTTTTTAGAAGCGTACAAACCTGCAATCAAAAGGGCGGCCGAATACATTGAATCCCATTTAAACGACGACGGATTATTTGAAGAAAGCCCGTCTTACTGCGGCGCAAAGCAATTTGCACTCCGGGTCACCTACTGGAAAGATTCTGTCATCCTCGATCGGCCGGATGGGGAGCCACTTTACCCGGCCGTATTCTCGCTGGCCCACGTGCAAAATTTGGCCGGGATGCGGGCCGCAGCACAGCTACTTGATTCCGATCACTTCTCGGCCCTAGCAGGCAGGATGGCAACCGCTATCTCCTACTTGTTTGACACACAAACCGGCACCTTATTTACGGCGATTGACACGCTCGGTCCCATTCGTGCAGTGAGTTCAGACGCCTTACACGCCTTATATTATTTAGAACCCACAGATTTATCGCCCGACCAAGTTGAGTCCATCGTTCTGGCTTCAGAACAGCTAGAATCCCAAATCGGTTATTTACTCATGACGCCTGAAGATGGGCATCGGATGAAGCGTGGGTATCACGCTGACACGGTCTGGCCATTCGAGCAGGCGTTGATTCACGCTGGTGCCCAAAAGTTTGGACTAGAGCGGGTAATGCGCGTTTGCGGCCGGGTCATGCGTGTTTTGCACGGTGATCATTCCCCAGAATTACTGTCGCTTAAAGTGATTGAACCGGCAATCGCCTCTAACCCTCAGTTATGGACCATCGCCGCCAAAGCCTATTTTGGGAACAGCGATTAATCAGATTTCGTTCACTCCGCGCAACATCATCCCCTGCCCAAGCGGCACAGGCCGATCCACGGCTGGCGGATCGGCCGGATCTCGCATTTGCACCAGCATTGTGGCTGCGCGCCTCATCACTCACATTTACCTTCGAATCGTGAATCGTAAATAGCTGAAATTCCTTTTTCTCCAGATTGGCAGAACCAATTTTTGACTTCTAAAACGTTTTAGAATATAGTCCTGCTTATCTACCTTGATCAAATTTTATCAAAAATTTCTAAAACGTTTTAGAAATTGACTCAGAGTTTAAATCAACGATATTCAGAATTGGCCCCACCCTTCTGAATCCCATGATTCGAAATCACTTTTGATATGGCTGTTACCCTCAAAAATATTGCTGACAAAGTTGGCAAATCAGTTCCAACCGTTTCCCGCGCCCTTGCCGGGTTTGATGACATAAGCCCAAAAACTAGGGATTATGTCCAAGCCGTTGCCAAAGAAATGGGATACGTTCCAAATAATTTTGCGCGCAAACTGCAAAGTCAAAAAGCAGATGCCGTGGGGCTAATTTTGCCAGGCTCAGAAAATTTAAGATTTTCAGATCCATTTTTTGGTCTACTACTCTCAGGCATTATCGAACGAACATCAGCCGCGGGCATGGATCTTAGCATTTCGGCCGCAAATGATGATGAAGAGCTTGATGTCTACATGGAGCACATAAAAGGGCAGCGAGTAGATGGATTCATTATCGTCCGTACCCATCGCAAAGATAAAAGAATCGAGCTTTTACGCAAACACAAATTCCCTTTCGTCTCTTTCGGCCGCATGGAAGATGACAACAACTTCAATTTTGTAGACGAAGATGGGAATTGGGGGATTGAGCAAGTTGTCGACCACTTAGTTGACCTCGGCCACACCAAGCTCGGATGCATTGCGGAGCCTCTCCTCTACACGAAATCATTTTCCCGCGTTCAAGGCTTTTTGAACGGCTTAAAAAAGCACGGGCTTAAATTTGCTGACGAAAATTTGGTTGTGACCAACTATCGGCAGCGTTCTGGGCGTGAAGCAGCGCTCCGCTTGCTAGACCTGCCACAGCCACCCACCGCCATCGTCGCCTTAAATGACCTTTTAGCAATTGGTGCAATTCAAGCCGCACAGGAACGGGGCCTCAAAGTCGGCCGAGATGTCAGCATTACCGGTTTTGACGACATTGTCTTAGCCGAAATGTCAAACCCCAGCTTAACGACACTGCATCAGCCCGCCCATGAAATGGGGACATTAGTCGCTGAAAACCTAATTCAGCAAATCAAAAACCAGTCAATAGAACAATCACAAATTGTATTGAAACCCACTCTTGTTGTTCGCAATTCTACCGGCACACCGGTTTAACCATTTGCTCTCAAGAGGAACTATTTCACCTAGTTATTCAAATCAAAGGAGAAGAACATGAAATATTTTTGGAAAATGTTTGCAATGCTTCTAGCGCTATTGTTGCTACTTGCCGCCTGTGGTGGCGAGCCCCCAGTAGCTGAGCCAGAGGCACCTGCCGAACCTGAGGTCGTCGAGGAACCTGAAGAGGAACCAGAGATGGAAGAAGAGGAAATGGCAGAAGAGGAAGAAATGATGGATGACATGGACGGCGCTCCCGTTTTTGTCAGCACCCAATTTACCCCTGTTGAAGAACAGGACAAATTTCGCGCCATTTTACAAGAAGGTGGATTTGACTTCACCGCTGGAGAAGAAGGGCCAACCCTAGATCAGATTCTAGCTGGATCTGGTAGCATCGACGTGATTGGTGCCCTACATGGCTCGTTCCCTCCATTAGCTCGTGAAAACTCACTCATGAACATGGCTGATATCGCTGATGACCTATCTGGTGATCGTGATTTGGCTCAGGCATACATCGATACCGGCCTTTTGGGAACCGATGATTTCTTGCATTATGTGCCTTGGATGCAAGCGACCTATATCTTCGCGGCAAACAAAGATGCGCTGCAATATTTGCCAGATGGCGCTGACATCGACGCTTTGACATGGGTTGAAGTGGGCGAATGGTGTCAAAACATCACCGAAGCGGCCGGAAGTCCAAAATGTGGTTTGCCACATGCGGGTCTTTTCCATCGCTTCTTAGAAGGATACCTATTCCCATCATTTACTGGTGGTATGGTGAGCAACTTCCGCAGTGCGGAAGCGGCCGAAATGATGACTTGGGCACGTGACGTACTGTGGCCAAATGTTCATCCAGAATCAATCAACTACGACTTCATGCAAGAGCCACTACAATCTGGCGATGTATGGGTTGCGTTTGACCACACCGCTCGTTTGATCGATGCGTTTAACTCGGATCCTGATCAATTTGTCGCATTCCCAGCACCTGCTGGCGCGGCCGGCCGTGGTTTCATGCCAGTAATCGTTGGTTTGGGTATCCCTGCAGATGCACCACACCCAGAAGCTGGCGCTGAGATGATCGAGTTCTTAACCCGCCCAGACGTTCAAGGTGCGGTTTTGAAAGAACTTGGATTCTTCCCAGTTGTTGATGGTGTTGACTTTTCATCACTCTCAGATGGAGTTGCAATTGAAGCAGGTGCTGTAACCAAACAGGCAACTGCTCCAGACGCTTTACCTGCATTACTACCTGTTGGATTAGGCGATCGCGGTGGCGAGATCAACCAGATCTTCCGCAATGCGTTCGACCGTATCGTTCTTGATGGGGAAGACATCGAAACCGTACTAAACGAAGAAGGTGATTCACTCCAAGCTTTGATGAACGAAACCGGAGCACCTTGCTGGGCACCTGACCCTGCAGGAGACGGCCCATGTCAAGTTGCTGACGCTGGCACCATGGCTATGGGTGGCTCGATGGACGGCTCTAGTGAGAGCGATGGGGATATGATGGACGGTGCAGCTGTATTTGTTAGCACCCAATTCACCCCTGTTGAAGAGCAAGCTAAATTCCGTGCGATCCTTGAAGAAGGTGGATTTGACTTTACCGCTGGTGAAGAAGGTCCAACCCTAGATCAAATCATCGCCGGTTCAGGCAGTATCGACGTTGTGGGTGCTTTGCACGGATCATTCCCTCCATTGGCGCGTGAAGACTCGCTCATGAATATGATCGACATCGCTGAAGATCTTCTTGATTCTCGCGATTTAGCAGAAGCATACATCGACACCGGATTACTCGGAACCGATGACTTCTTGCACTACGTCCCTTGGATGCAAGCGACCTACATCTTCGCGGCTAACACCGAAGCGCTACCTTACTTACCAGATGGCGCTGATGTAGACAGCTTGACTTGGGAGCAATACGCGACCTGGTGCCAAAACATTCTAGACGGCACAGGGGAACAAAAATGTGGTTTGCCACATGCAGGTTTGTTCCATCGCTTCTTAGAAGGATACATGTTCCCATCGTTCACCGGTGGCATGGTCAGCAACTTCCGCAGCGCGGAAGCGGCCGAAATGATGACTTGGGCACGTGACGTACTGTGGCCAACCATGAACCCAGAATCAATCAACTACGACTTCATGCAAGAGCCACTTCAATCTGGCGATGTATGGGTTGCATTTGATCACACCGCTCGTCTAATCGATGCGTTCAATTCTGATCCAGATGGCTTTGTTGCCTTCCCAGCTCCTGCTGGACCGGCCGGTGCAGGTTTCATGCCGGTAATTGTTGGTTTGGGTATACCAGCTGACGCACCGCATCCAGAAGCTGGTGCCGAGATGATCGAGTTCTTGACCCGCCCTGACGTTCAAGGCGCAGTCTTAAAAGAGCTAGGCTTCTTCCCAGTTGTAGACGGTGTAGATGTATCTTCACTATCTGAAGGTGTTGCAATCGAAGCGGGCGCTGTAACCAAACAGGCTACATCACCTAACGCGCTTCCAGCACTGCTTCCGGTAGGATTGGGCGATCGTGGTGGCGAGATCAATCAGATCTTCCGCAACGCGTTTGACCGTATCGTACTAGAAGGTGAAGACATCGATGCTGTTCTAAACGAAGAGGGTGAAAATCTTCAAGCGTTAATGAACGAAACCGGTGCACCTTGCTGGGCTCCTGACCCTGCTGGCGATGGCCCATGTCAAGTTAACGAAGCTGGTTCAAGTTCAATGATGGACTCAGGTTCAATGGCAGAAATGGCATCTACCGTTTTTGTTAGCACCCAATTTACCCCGGTTGAAGAACAAGCGAAATTCCGCGCGATTCTAAACCAAGGTGGATTTGACTTTGTAACTGCTGAAGATGGCCCTCTGCTTGATCAAATCGAAGCAGGCTCAGGCAGCATCGACCTGGTCGGTACGCTGCATGGGAATTTCCCACCTTTGGCCCGCGAAAATGCGTTGACCAACATGATCGACGTAGCTGAAGATTTGCTAGACACCCGTGAACTAAACGAGGGGTATATCGACACCGGCTTGCTCGGCACCGATGACTTCTTGCACTATGTGCCTTGGATGCAAGCGACTTATATCTTCGCGGCCAACAAAGATGCGTTGCAATATTTGCCCGATGGTGCAGATGTAAACGCTCTAACGTGGGTTGAATTTGGAGAATGGTGTCAAAACATCACCGAAGCGGCCGGAGAGCCAAAATGTGGATTGCCACATGCAGGTCTCTTCCATCGTTTCCTTGAAGGATACCTATTCCCATCATTCACCGGCGGTATGGTGAGTGAATTCCGTAGCGACGCGGCTGAAGAGATGATGGTTTGGGCACGTGACGTCCTATGGCCGAACTTGAACCCAGAATCAATCAACTACGACTTCATGCAAGAGCCACTTCAATCTGGCGATGTATGGGTTGCATTTGATCACACCGCTCGTTTGATCGACGCATTCAACTCAGACCCTGAACAGTTTGTAGCCTTCCCAGCTCCTGCTGGACCAGCGGGATCAGGCTTCATGCCTGTGATTGTTGGCTTGGGTATCCCGGCCGATGCGCCAGATCCTGAAGGTGCAGCTGCGATGATCGAGTACTTGACCCGTTCAGATGTTCAAGGCGAAGTTCTAAAAGAACTTGGATTCTTCCCAGTTGTCGGTGGCGTAGACGTCTCTGAATTATCAGCTGGTGTTGCAATCGAAGCCGCTGCGGTTAATCTGCAAGCAACGTCACCAACAGCATTACCTGCTTTACTTCCTGTAGGGCTAGGTGATCGTGGTGGTGAGCTCAATCAGATCTTCCGCAACGCGTTTGACCGAATCGTCCTTGATGGCGAGGATATTGCGACTGTCCTAGATGAAGAGGGTGACAACCTGCAAGCATTGATGGACGAAACTGGCGCACCTTGCTGGGCTCCTGACCCTGCGGGCGACGGACCTTGTGTCGTTAATCCGTAATGACTAACCCGTGATTTTCAACCGGTAGTCAGTTGAGATTTATCCAACTGGCTACCGGTTAACAAAAGTCACACCCTATCCCCCCAAATAACCACATGCCAAATAAAAGAAACTGGGTTCCGTACCTGCTGATTTCCCCTACCTTAATATACGTTCTACTTTTCTTTGCATATCCCATGGTGCGTGGCTTACTCTTGGCTATTTACGACGACGAAGCAAACTTAGCACTCATGCAAGAAGCCAACTTAGAAGCCGACTTGGCAGATGTGATTCCACAATCTGCCTCGATAGAAGTTTTAGGCCGACAGGGCAACTTAGTACCTGAAGAAGAGCTTGGTGAAAATAATTTATTAACAGAGATCTGGTTCAGAATCGAAGCACCAGATGTCAGTGGCGGCACGGCCGAAGGCTGGGCGTCTGAGAGTCGTATTCGTGTTCGTGAAGAGGCTGAAGACGGGACCCCTTTAATGGGTACTGTTCGGAGACGCTTGGGCAGCAATGCTGATCCATTGACAAGCGTTTTTGCTGAGCCAAACGAAAACAGCGAAGTTGTTGGCCAGCTAGAGGCCCGTACTGAAGCGCAAATTGTTGAATCAATTACGCTTGAGGTTTGGTTTTTGGTGCGCGGGGAAAATGATGGCAGACCGGTCGAAGGTTGGTCCCCATCCCGCTATATTCAAATATTTGAAGACGAGATCACCGGCCGGGTTGACCGAGGAAATGCAGGCGAGTTTACAACAAAATATATTGAGAAAATGATGAATGACCGTTTTTTCTGGCCCGCTATTCGTAGCACGGCCCTGCTGCTGCTAATCATTATTCCTACCCAGTTTGTGCTGGCTGTGGTGATGGCGTTGGTGATTCAGGCGCAGCTAAAATTTAACAGCTTTATTTTGTATATTTTCGCCATTCCGTTGGGTGTTTCTGAATTAGCAGTCGGGATCCTCTGGTTTGCGATATTTACCCAAAATGGGCTCTTGAATAGCTTCTTGCAGACGGTGGGATTTATAGATACCCCGTCCGCTTGGCTCACGGCTGACTCGCGCAATTGGATTTTGGTCGCTATCTGGCTGGCTGAAGTATGGCGAGCCACATCTATTGTGATGGTGATCGTGGTGTCTGGCCTTCAAGCGATTTCGAGCGAAGTACTGGAAGCGGCCGAGCTGTTTGGCGCCAATTTATGGCAGCGATTGCGCTACGTGATTTTGCCTCTGCTACGCCCCAGCTTGCAGGTGGCTTTGATTTTGCGCACGATTTTGGCATTCCAAGTTTTTGCGGTCGTTATCGCTTTGTCTGGTGGCGACGTTGTTACGGTGTTAGCGAACGAAACGTATCGTCAATATTTTGACTTGAGAAACAGCAATGTAGCGGCCGCCTATGCGGTGCTCATCTTGATCATTTCAATGTTTACCGCAGTCATTTATTTGCGTGCGATTCGCACACAAGAGGAGGCAGCAGCAACCTAATGAGTAACGAAAATCTTCCTCAAGTTGCGCCAGAAGTTCTGGCCGTTCACCAAAAAATGATTCGTCGGCAAAAGCGGCAGCGTGGTTTTGTATACGCCCTTGCCATTGCGATCTGCCTGTGGATTACTGTCCCGATCTTCTTTATCTTTTCGATGGCGTTTACTACCCAAGAGACGGTGCGGGCCTATCCAAAAGGATTTCTCCCTTTTATTCCGTTTTCAACTGAAACAATGCGCTTTTTCTTGAACTCGGAAGGGATTATTCCCGGGTTGATCAACTCTATTCTGGTGGCGATCATCACCTTGGTGCTGTCAACGTTGATTGCGGCTCCGGCCGGATATGCGATTAGTCGCTACATCTTCCCCGGCCGGAACTTTTTCCGCCTATCGATCTTGGCCGTACGGGCATTCCCCATCGTGGTTCTTTCAATCCCCTTGGCGGTTATGTTCATTCAGCTGGGCTTTTTTGACAACATTTACAGCTTGTCACTGATGCACACCGCTTTGACCCTGCCCACGACTGTCTTGGTACTTTCGAGCGTATTTGCAAGCGTCCCTTATGAACTAGAAGAAGCCGCACAGGTCTTTGGCTGCACACCGACACAAGCATTTAGACAGGTTGTTTTCCCACTGGTTTTACCGGGGATTGCGGCCTCAGCCATCTTCACTTTTGTCATGTCTTGGAACGAGGTCTTTGCCGCCAGCATTTTGACCATCCAAAATCGAACATTACCGGCCCAGGTGCTCTCATCTCTGAGCAACTCATCGGAAGCATATCAGTTTGCAGGTGGGTTCTTTATGCTCATCCCGTCGCTGATCTTTATGTTCTTTATCCGAAAATATCTATTTAACATGTGGGGGCAGGTCTCCAAATAGCTGTCAGTTTTTAGCCGGTAGCTATCAGTTTGCTTGTTCAAAGCTGATAGCTAATAACTGAAAACTGAAAGCTCACTAAAATCATGGCTGAAATTAAAGTTCAAAATCTAACGAAAAAATTTGGCGATTTTACCGCCGTTGATAATGTCAGTATCACAATCGCTGACAAAGAATTTGTTGTCTTGCTGGGTCCTAGTGGCTGTGGCAAAACGACGCTGCTGCGGGCGATTGCGGGTCTGGGCATGGCTGATTCTGGCGTCATCACAATTGGCGGCCGGGATGTCACCTATCTCCCCCCACGTGAACGCAATTTGTCGATGGTCTTCCAAAGCTATGCGATTTTCCCCCATATGAAGGTGTTCGATAACATCGCGTTTGGTTTAAAAATGCACGGCGCGGATCAAAAAGAAATTGATAAACGGGTGAATGAAGCGGCCGAACTGCTTCACATCGAAAATCTGCTCGACCGCTTCCCCAGCAACATGTCTGGTGGGCAACGACAACGTGTGGCTGTGGCGCGTGGCATCGCGATGAAGTCAGAGGTTCTGTTAATGGACGAACCCCTCTCAAACTTAGATGCCCTGCTGCGGCTAGAAATGCGCGCTGAGCTAAAACGACTGTTGGCCGGAATCGATGCAACGACGATTTATGTCACACATGATCAAATCGAAGCACTGAGCATGGGAGATCGCATTGCGGTGATGCAAAGTGGGGTCATTCAGCAGTGTGCGCATCCGACTACTGTTTACGATTTGCCAGACAATCACTTTGTAGGCAGCTTTATCGGTAATCCACCGATGAACTTTTTCCACGCTCAAGTTGAAAAGCATGACGGCAAGATTTTAGCAAAGGTAGGCGACTACCATATAACTCCGCACCAAGTCATGGCCCCTCTTTTGCAGAAGTATGAAGGGGAAAACATGATGATGGGAATCCGGGCAGAAAATATGGAAACTTTAGATAGTCCGGCCGACGATGCGCTTAAAGTTCAAGTTTTGGTAGTAGAACCATTGGGCTCCCAAAACCTACTGACGGTACGCATAGGGGATGATACAGTTAAGGTATCCACCCATCCTGATCTAAAAGTCGCCTCAAATGATTACGTATGGCTCCGCTTCCCGGCCGATAAAATCCGCTGGATTGACCGTGAAAGCCAAAGAGTAATTTACCCTAGTTAAAATTCAACAATCAGCAAATCAAGATCAGATAGCGCAAGAATTCAGGCTATCTGATCCTTTTTTTACCTACCAAATCAACGTAGCTTGACAGGTCTATTAATAAGGCCAAACAAAAACTGTGCCAGTTTCCCTGTAGAGTTACATATTTAGTATCTATTCAGCACGTTGTGTAGAGGCTCAGCCAGCCGAGGCGAATATTCCAGCAAAGAACGGAATACTCGTCAAATGGCACAGACCTTTGCGACAATATTTTGACACGCTGAATAATTACCATATTTAAAACAAACTCATGTCTGACACTACAGTTCACATCATTAATCACACCCATTGGGATCGTGAGTGGTTCCTAACATCGACTTATACAACCGAATGGATTCCAGGCCTCATCGACCGCTTAGAGGAACTTGTGACGGAAAACCCTGATTTTCGGTATTTGTTAGATGGTCAGACCCTCATTATCGAAGATCTTTTAGACTTGCGGCCGGACTATGAAGAGAAAATTCGCAAGCTTGTTTCGAATGGGAATCTGTTAATTGGCCCATACTATTGCCAGCCAGATTGGCAGCTAACAAGCGGCGAAAGTTTGATGCGGAACTTAAAAATAGGGCTTGATATTACCCATCAAATGGGTGGGCAAACCAATGTTGGCTGGATGGTTGACACCTTTGGCCACTTGTCCCAATCACCCCAAATTCATCAAAAACATGGGATCGACACAGTTTATGTCTGGCGCGGAATGCCAAAGCTTGAGCCTTATTTTGAATGGCACGGCAAAAACGGCCACAAATTATTTGGCATTGATCTGTTTGGTGGTTATCGCAACTTATATGGGATCACACATGCCCCCACTATTGCAGAAATTCGGGTGCAAAAAGAGACGGACCGATTGGCTCCTTATTACCCAACGCCCGATATTCCGCTATTTGACGGATACGATCTTGAGGATGATCCAGAAGACCCCGTCCGCTGGCTAACAGAACGAAACCAAATTCCAGACTCGCTCTCAATCGTTGAAGCAACGCCGATTAGCTATGCGAAGGAGATGCGGCAAAAACTAAACGGCAGCCTGCCACAAATCACCGGTGAGCTGAACTCTGGAAAATTTGGTGCAACGTTCCCCGGTACGTTTTCTAGTCGTGCATATCTTAAAATTTTGGGGCATGAATGCGAGCAGATGCTCTATGGAGTAGTTGAGCCACTATGCGCGATGGCCGTGCTGAAAAATGGAGAATGGCCGGCCGATAAATTTTCTGATTGGACGCGCCTCATCTTGCAAAATGCGGTCCATGACGCGACTTGCGGCGTGAGTATCGACCAGGTTCATGAAAAAATGGAGTTTAGCTATCGCAAACTATTTGCGGAAATGTCTGCACAGATTAATGCTCAATTGCCCGTTGCGCTTAGCGGTCTTCAATCAGGCAAATATGCGGTTAGCACCAACCCGGTGCCGCATAAAAAATGGGTGCGGCTTGATGACGAATTGGTGCATATCGATTCAAACGGACTAGGTGTTTCACCACTCCCAGCCGGAGATAAGATCGAATCAACCGATTTCCAAACAGATTCGTTTAGCTGGGAAAATGACCACTACAAAGCAGAGGTTTCGGCCGAAGGTGTCTTGACCATTGATGGGGTTAACTTTGGAGAAATCACTGTTTCAAAAGAAGGTGGTGATACCTATTCTGATGAAACGGGCGAGATCACTGGTTTGCTCAAACCATCCACCCCTCTGAAGCTTGTAGCCCAAGCAGACGAGTATGTAGAACTCAGCTATGAGGCCCGTCTTGAACGTGAAGATGGCTATATCATGGCAACTGTTCGATATATTTTCGACCCCTCCCCCATTGTGGGAGTCAAAGTTGATCTTGACTCGCGTGGGGTTAATTTCCATGTTGAAATGAAGTTAGAGAATGGGCCGCAGGGTGATATTTGGGCCGGAATGCCTTTTGACCGGGTTAAACGGCCTACCAGTGACACAGACTTACTCCCACGAGAATTAGACGAAGGGTTAAGCAAAATCATGATGGGACAGCGAGAGCTCAATATCATGAACACGTTTCCGATGCACAGCTTTGTCGGCCGGGTTGGTGACAGCAAATCGGCCGTTGTGTTTTCGCGCGGCATTCGCTCGTATCGCAGCTTTGAAGACGGTGGGATCAACATCAGTTTACGCCGTACGGTTGAATGGGTAACGGAAGGCGATCTGACCAACCGCATCGGTGACGCTGGCCCGTTCTTTTATGTGCCAGACGCCCGTTGCGAGCGCAAAATCATCCACACGATGGGTCTTTACGTAGGCGACACAACTCCCACGGATGACGCTTTTAATCAGTTAGAAGCTGCCTTCCACGCAGACCCGATCATCACCCAAGTAGAAAATGACGACCCGAATGCTTCTTCAAACTCTTGGCACCTATTTGGATCACAGCAGCCGGTATCAGCCATTTGGCCAGACAACACATCGCTGATGGCGCGCGTTTGGCATGCGACTGGAGAACAAGCGGGGTTAATTCAAGAATCGAGCATGGGAGATTTTGAAGCGGACAAAAACAATCCGGTTCAGACAAAATGGGTCAACCAGCCTGTAGTACCAATAGGTGATAACCAAGGATTGCCAGACAGAGCCGTTCTGGGACAATTGCAAAAGCAAGTTGATGAGCTTGATGCGAAAGTAGCAAACGCGAAACAACGCTTGGAAGAGGTGAGCGGGGACGACAAATTAAAAGCTGAACATGAACTCTATATCTATGATCGTGAACGTCATGAATTCCTGCTTTCAATTTGTTTAAACGAGCTAAAACTGGAACAAAACGGCCGGTTAGACGCCGACTATCTTTATAAACCACATCCTAAAATTACAGATCTAGGGCATCGCTTAAACAAGTTGCGGATTAAGCGGCGTATCTTCGATTATGTAGTCACCGTTGTGTAATGCATGGCGGTTACAAAGGGCTGAACATTAAACCAATAACCGGGTTAAATGTTCAGCTAAGCAGAAACGGAATCAATTTTAGGACTCGAATTCAAATTCCGTTTCTAAGGCAGTAACACATCATGATTGGACAACAAAATCAAACACCCATGACATTGGGCTTTTTGAGCGAAATCTACGAAAAAAGCTCCGCAGAGCAGACGCATGATCGAATTGCGGCCCTCATTTCAGATTACAAACAGCTTTTGGGAGAGCCGGCCGATTTTCGCCTCTCACATGAAGATGCGATTTTGATCACCTATGGGGACATGGTGCAAAAAACAGGCCAGCCGCATTTAAAAACGCTCAATCAGTTTCTGCACAAACATATCGCAGACACCATTAGCACCGTTCACATCTTGCCCTTTTACCCGTGGTCTTCAGACGATGGTTTTTCGGTAATTGATTATTTGGCCATCGATCCGCCACTTGGCGACTGGAACGACGTGGCTGATATGCGCCAAAACTTTCGCTTGATGTTTGATGCGGTTATCAATCATATTTCTCAGCACAGCGATTGGTTCCAGAAATTCAAAAAGGGGGAAGAGCCCTATACCGGTTATTTTAAAGCCGTTGATCCAGAAACCGATTTAAGCGCGGTTTTCCGGCCGCGAACGTTGCCCTTGCTCACCCCGGCCGAAACGGCAGAAGGGACCAAACATGTGTGGACGACCTTTAGTGAGGATCAAATCGATTTAAATTACGAGTCGCCCGATTTGTTATTGGAAGTTCTAGAAATTTTACTGAAATATGTTGCCAACGGTGCAGAGCTAATTCGCTTAGACGCCATCGGGTTTATGTGGAAAGTCCCGGGCACTCGCAGCCTTCATCTCCCCCAGACACATGCCATCATTCAGCTTATGCGCGCGGTTTTAGACGAAGTGGCTCCTCAAGTCCTGCTTGTGACAGAAACCAACGTGCCGCATCAAGAAAATATCTCTTACTTTGGGAATGGGTATAACGAAGCCCAGATGGTCTACAACTTCTCGCTGCCTCCGCTCTTGCTACACGCCTTTCACACTGGCAACGCCACTTACTTAACAGATTGGGCCGCGTC
>JAHDEN010000315.1 GCA_020628815.1 Chloroflexota bacterium
TCTGGGATCATAATCTGCCCTCGAAAGTTTTGCCGAATCTGCTGCATCGCTCGTGAAATCCGGCTGGCGTGCGAGTCGTGCCAAATGAGCTGACGCAGCATCCCCCCTTGCGAAGCGATCAGCAAGCGGAAGTGAATCTCTTTTAAGATAAGCGGGGCCATTATCTTGGCCTCGGCCGGTTTATCGATCAATGAGAGGTAGCGATCAAGGGCATCAAGCAAATCCACATCGGTGTGAGCAAAATTCATTGATTGAGTTTGATCGTGTGCAAATTCAAACTCCCCCATCTGATCATATAGGCTGCGTAAAACGGTTAAGTCGAGAGAGATAACGGCCGCAAGATAGGGCTTTTCGGCCGATGCTTCAGTAATTTGGGACACAACCGGCAAGTCATGGCTCACCACCAGTGCTTGACCCGCTCCTACTTTTAAACGACGTTGACCAAAGGTGATTTCTTTAGCACCCTGTAGGATTACAGAGACCACTGGCTCGTACAAATAGGCCTCTAAATTTGTCTGCTCTGTAAACTTGATTAGTGATAAACCTGACAAAACCTTCGGAATATCCCGGCCTTTTTCATGACTAAAAGCCCCTTCAGGCAGAGCCATCACTTTATCCAGCAGTTGATCATTTTTCTGAGCGTAATCCATAACAAAATTGTAGGGTGCCATCTTGTTGAATTCAACTAAATCTTTAAAGCCTCGGAATTTTAGGCAACTTTCTTGGAGGATATGGCAGGCACGGTTTGCTGAAAGGATCTATGATGAGCGTATCAATTTTTTGGAGGAACAACATGTCAACTCAACAAACTAAACAACTAACAGATAGCGTACACATCCCGATGGTGGGGTTTGGAACATACCTAATTAGCAATGATGATGCGGCCGTAGCCGTACAAAAAGCGATCAATGCCGGATACAGGCACATCGATACGGCCGAAGGATATTCAAATGAGGTGGGCGTTGGAAAAGCCATCCACGCGGCCATGAACGAAAATAACCTCAAGCGAGAGGATATTTTTGTCACAACCAAACTGTGGCCCGGCAATCCAGTATGGGGTCAAACGGCCAAAACAACTGAAACAACAATCGATTCGTTAAACCAAAGCCTGGAAAATCTACAGTTTGATTGCGTAGATTTATATCTCATCCATGCCCCTTATTTGGCTGAAGATCGTTTGAAACAGTGGCGTGGCTTGGTTGATCTACAGCAGCAAGGCAAAGCAAAGGCAATCGGTGTCAGCAACTTCAACAAAAACCACATTGAAGAGCTAAAAGCGGCCGGACTCCCTGTTCCAGCAGTCAATCAAATCGAACTCCATCCATGGTCACAAAAGCCAGAGCTTGTTTCATATTTGGCTGATGAGGGGATCTCACCCATCGCGTACAGCAGCTTAGCGCCGCTATCAACGTGGCGCACTGCCCCAGGCCAAGACAGCCGAAAGTCGGCTGAGATGCAGGCTGATGGAGAGCGAGGCGACGCTCCATTCAAAGTAATGGCTCAAAAATATGGGGTTTCTGAAGCACAGGTTTTACTTCGCTGGGGTGTGCAGATGGGTTACCCCGTTTTGCCCAAAAGCATGAATCCGACGCGCATGGCACAAAATATCGATCTCTTCTCTTTTAGCATCGATGACGAGGAAATGGCACGTATCGCCTCAATGGATCGTGGCGATGGGGTTGCATGGGCGATTGGGGATCCGACCAAAGTAGCATAAGCCGTCACCCACAACTTATTAAGCTTTTGAAGGCAGGCATCTCAATTGGGACGCCTGCCTTTTTTGTTTTGACAGCAGTTAATCTTGCGCAATTTGGCAGAGGTATTTCATAACAAGTTAAATCAGAAATGGTTTGGTATAATCGGCCTTATCCCCACTCCCCCCACAACTGAATTCTTTTACTGATGTCAGCTAGTCTGAACTTGGAGATCAAGAATGAAACACAATTTATCGCACCCACTTCTTCCTAAACTTGCTCAGCGAATGTTGGTAATAAGCATCACCATGGCCACTTTTGTTTTGAGCTTTAGCGCCACTCAAGCAACGTTTAAAGCTCAAAATGCCCCTTCAAATTTGATTTCCAACGGTGATTTTGAGTCTGGCTCACAGGATTGGGGAACTTGCGGTGGGTCGGCCATCATCTCGGCCGGTGATCAAGGGGTGCTCGACAAAAACATCCACGAAGGCTCGAGCGTTTTAAGGCTCGGGAACCCCAACTTCGGATCTTGTGGAGACTCATTTGCGGCACCAAGACAAATTGCGTATCAACAAATCGCCATCCCCACCAACGTAGACGCATTAACCATATCATTCTGGTATTCCCGTCGTGGGGCTTATTTCGATGATGACTCAATCTTTGACTCTGGCGGTCAACTTGCAATTAAGCTCGCAACAAACCCGCTAGATGGAGTTCTGTCTACACCCAATGATATTGCAGTTGGTTCAATTACCCCAACCAGCCATCGCGGCTGGCACTTTTTTAGACAACGGCTTGACGCAACTGATCTAGCTGAGCTAAGAAGTGGATTGGCGGGCAATGACACCATCTTCCTCACCTTTGGGTTATCTGGCTTTTATGAAGACGAAATCTTCCAAAGTGGAGATGAGGTTGCTTACTATATAGACTTGATCGAAGTTGTCCCCGACACGGTTGTGACACAAGCCTCTCCATTACCGGCCGATTTAGCCGCAATCGACAATCAACCGTTAATCATGACAAAGTATGATCCTAATCATCCGTCTCCCGTTGAAGGCAACAGTTTTTCAATCATCCGCCTGAACCCAGACGGTTCTAACCCGGTCGCAATCTACCCGGGGCTACTCGCCCTACCAACCCTGCCAACTTGGTCAAACGACGGTCAACGCATCGCTGTAACAGACAGAACCGTATCTAACCCTACAAACCTTTATGCTTCAGGCTTAGTCTCTGCATTTAGCACATTAAATCCTGATGGCTCAAACGTAACTGAAATTTTTCAAACACTAGGTGGCGGTGGAAATTTAGATTCTAGTGTGCCCCCAGAGCTACAGCTGCCCAACCTAAACTCACGCATCACAGGGATTGAATGGTCACCTGATGACACACAAGTCGTGGTTACAACTTGTTTTTACACTCAAGGACCTTTTGGATTCTCAGATGAAGAATGTGAGCTTCAATTCCGAAATTCAGTCAGTGGAGAAATCAATTCACGCATCGAATCAGGTTTTCGAGTTGACTGGAACAGCAATGACCAGCTTTTATTCGGCACCGATTCCTTTGGCGAGCTGGCTCCGGGAATCTACGAAATCGATCTGGCGCAAAATAATGGCACCACACCCACTCAACTGATTCGCAATTGGGCAAATGAAGTACCCTTTCACGGAGACTACAGCCCGAGCTGGGCACCTGATGGCCAAAGCTTCGCTATCGTGCGTGATTTGCCCAGTACGTTCCGGGATGGCGTAGGAGAGCTGCAGTGGAGCAAGGCGATTGTTTTGTATGACCGTGATCAATTACCAGCGGATCAAGACGATCCCCAGTTTGTGTTAATGGTTGATCATGGAAATATTTTGGGGAGTTTAGAATGGTCTCCAGATGGAAAATATCTGCTCTATTCACTATTTAATTCTAATGAAAACGGGAGTGATAGCGAATCTTCTGCAAATGTCTGGTGGCTAGAGATTGAGACCGGCAAGACAGGGAAAGTCACCAATGATGGGTTGAGTACAGCAGCCAGTTGGCGGCCGAGTAGTTCTGGCCCTGTAACGCCTCCGGCCAATTTAGATCAGCGCATCTACTTACCCTTGCTAAGAAAATAAGCCCCGCATTTACAGTGGCTAAGCTCAATCCCGACCGTCATCAATCGTGCTGCCAGCTACTTTTTACTCCAAATAAGGCCTACATAGCACAATTTTTATTCTGCCCATCAGCCTAATCGGTTGATGGCTATTCAAACATACTTACCGTCGCTGCGCTTACTCATGCAATCTTCGCTTTGCTTACAGATTGCGCCCCAGCTGAGCGAAGTTCAGCACCAGCCAACCTAGCGGTTGGCCCTTGTCACTCTGTTTACACGCGCAATCGAAGATTGCGCCCCAGCCCAACTTAGTTGGGCCCTTGACTCTCCCGTAGCAGGAGACTCTAAACTCCTAATTGTCAGTGAAATTAGCAC
>JAHDEN010000316.1 GCA_020628815.1 Chloroflexota bacterium
GTTTTTGCCATACAGATTTTCCTAGACAATGTTTTGGATCTGTCCAGAAATGGACAAATCGGGCAGATTGAGGATTGGATCTCTCTCATTTCAACCCTAAAATATTCTAGACAGTTGTTCGATAACGGTCAACTGTTCAAAAAATAGCGAAGGTGAAATATGTCTGAATTAAAAAATAATCATCATGAGCCGATAGGCTTTTTACAAAGAATGGCACATGCCGTGCATAACAATCTGCTGGCAACGGTCAGCGGTTTGGCTTTAATTGTTTTTATCGCTTGGGCCGCCCATCAGGATTACTCAACCCTTTTCACAAACCGTAGGGCGATGATCACGGGCGGCGTTCTCATCGCTTTGTTTTTGCACATCGTTGGGTTTAGCCTAATTGCCGGTCTGGTCCGGAAACTGTTTATGGATGGGGCAAACGGGTCGCACGACCATACCCATCATGCCGGGTTAGAAACGAGAGGGGCCGCACTGCGGTGGTCCAAGGGGTATGATTGGCTGGTTACAATCGCTACGTTTGGGCGTGAGACTGTATTGCGAGAACAAATCATAGATGTGGCTGACTTAAAGCCGGGTGATGCGATTATCGATGTGGGGTGCGGCACGGGGACGCTGTTGTTGACGGCCGAAAAGCGCTTAAATTCAGTTGGCCGGTTTGTTGGGACTGATGCCGCCCACCAAATGGCTGCAACGGCACAAGAAAAAGCGAATAAAACTGGCTCAAGCGCTATCTTTCAGCCCGGCCTAATCGAGCGGATTGAGTTTGAAGAGGGGGAGTTTGATGTCGCTATGAACAGCCTGATGATGCACCATCTGCCGGAAGAGGAACAGGAGAAAGGGGTGGCTGAAATGTATCGGGTGTTAAAAGCGGGCGGCCGAATCCTGATTGTTGATATTGAATCTTCAGAAGGCAGCCGCTGGCAAAAACTAGCCGATGTTTATGTCAATTTGCATGGGGGTGCTGAGCGGTCTAAAAACTCGATGCGTTCGTTGATTCCCTATTTGCAAGCGGCCGGTTTTAAAAATATTGAAATGGGTAAAGTGAATCGGCAAATGGGATATGTGAAGGCAGAAAAACTGGATTAAGTGCCTATAATTTGCTGATTTTTTCAATCATTTTCAAAATCTCTTTTCGATTATTTCTGGCTAATATCCATTTTGGCAATGAGACCGATAACGTTCTCTTTGGACCTTGAATCTCTCTTAAATCAGCTTCTACCACACTTTTGAGGAATTTAAGATGCTCGCTGTTGTAAGCCCATAATTCGTTGCCAAAGATATAGCCACTGAACCAAAGAGGTAAGCCGAAAAAGGGGTCTGAGGCTTTATTATCATAAACAGGTTCCCAATCTATTGGCTCATCGAACTCTAGCCCACAGGTGCATTTAATATGTGCAAACTTTAAATATTTGGGCCCATTCAATTGCTTTTTTATGAGCCGACCACAGTATGGGCACGGGCGATTAATATGTCCGATTACCGCACCTTTCCATGAAGTTGAGCTTGTTGAATCGTTGTAGCCGCAATGTATACAGCTTACTCTGGCTGAGTACATTCTCGCTTCAAGGTTTTCCTTAAGAACAAGTGCTTGGTTACTGCACGTTGGGCATTTAACAGAGATTTTGTCCCAAAAATGCCAATAAAAAGTGCCTTTATCGATGAACCTTTTTTTTTCAGACATGAGATTGTTTTATACTAAATGATCGGGCATTGAGATTAAATCAGGGCATCCCATCTGCGCCATCGACATGGTTAGCTCCTGCTTTAAAACTCGCATCACATGATCCCCGCCACGTTCACCGATAGCGGCAACTGCGTAGACAAACGGCCGGCCCATCAGCACAAAGTTCGCTCCTAGCGCAATCATGCGTGCGATATCAAGGCCGTTCCGCACACCCCCATCTGCCAAAATCAGCGCCTCCGGCCCCAAGGCTTGTCGGATGGCGGGGAGCATGTCAACGGGCGTAGGAGCCGCGTCAAACTGTCGGCCGCCGTGATTGCTGACCTGAATCCCGTCAGCGCCTAAGCTCATGTAAGTTTCCGCCTCGCCTACATCAAGTACCCCTTTGACGATTAAGTTCCCATCCCACGCCGCTCGAATGTCTTTAAAACGCTCGGCCGTGATATGCCCCTTCATGTGGGTTGAAATAAATTTGACTGAGGCGGGGATTTTCGGGCCGGGGGGGTAATATTTCTCGAGCGAACGGAACTGAGGCACCCCATAACGCAACATGGTTAGGGACCAAGTTGGATGGGTAACCATTTGCCACAGGGTTTTCAAATCAAAAAAGTCGGGTGGGACTGACAAGCCGCTTTTTGCATCTCGGTAGCGGACTGTTTCAACTGGAATATCAACTGTTAAAACCAATGTTTTATAGCCTGCGTTTTTACAGCGATCCAGCAAATCTTGCTCAATTTCTGGGGTGTCAGACGGATAGTATTGAAACCACGTATTGTCTCCACCGCTTTTGCGAATCTCCTCAAGGCTGACACAGGCGTAGGTGCTGAGGGTGTAGGGCAGATTGTGTTGCTTGGCGGCCGCCGCCAAAACGTTTTCGAGGTTGGGCCACATCAGCCCAGATAGACCCAGCGGAGCAACCCCAAACGGAGCGTCAAATGTTTGTCCCAAAACGGTGGTAGAGATATCCGGTTTTTGGGCCTCTTGCAGGTAGCGGGGCATCAGCTGAACTTCATTGAGCGTGCTTCGATTGCGCTCGACACAGGTCTCGTCCATGATGCCGCCGATCATGTATTCGTGTACAAATTTCGGCATCCGTTTGGCCGCCCCGGCCGCCATGTCTGCTACTGAGGGAAACTTTTTATCAAGACTCATTTTATCTCTTGATGCGTGGTGCGTACTGCGTGGAACGTAACACGCAATACGTTCTATGCACCACGAACTTTTCGCCAACTGGCCGTCGTGGGATCAATAATCGTTAAGCCACCGTCAACTCGTAGCGTTTCGCCGGTGATGAATGAAGCAAGAGGTGATGCCAAAAATAGGCAGGCGTTGGCAACCTCATCCGGCCGACCCATGCGCCCCATCAGCGATGTTTCGGCCGCCCACGCTTGCTGGGCCGGATCGTCAGCGTTTGGGAGCGTGTTGGGGGTCTCAATCCAGCCGGGGGAGACGGCGTTGACACGAATCTGTTTGCTCGCTAACTCATGCGCTAGCGAACGGGTTAACCCTTCTGCGCCCGCCTTCATCGTGCCGTACAGCCCGTAGTTGCCGTGAATGCTGGCTGTGGAGGTGATGTTGATGATGGCGCCCCCGGCCGGAAGTTTTTCGGCCGCCAAACTGCTCATCAGGTACGCACTTTTGAGATTGCTGTTGGTCATATCTGCCCAGCGCTGTTCAACCTCGTCACGGCTCTGCCCATCGACGAAAATGTTGATACTACCCCCGCGTGACTCACCCGCTCCGGCGCAGTTGATCAGCACATCGATTTTGTCTAGGCCGTTGACAAAGGCTTCTACCGCTTCGGCATCTCCTAAATCAACCGCTTCAAATTTGGCACGATGGCCTGAGTCACGGATGAGTTGAACGCTTTCAGCCCCTTTGTTCTCGTTCCGGCCGAGGAGAATCACATCTGCCCCAGCTTGAGCAAAGGCAAAGCCGATGGCCCTTCCTATAAATCCATTCCCGCCGGTGATAACGGCTGTTTTGTTTTTGAAATCAAACATAAATGTAGAATGCCAGCTTGCTGGTGTTTTGTGTTTGTAAAATTTGTCGTAGGGGTCGACGCCATCGGAATGGGCGTTGGATTCTTCGATCCATTTGTGCCCCGATGGCGTCGACCCCTACCCGGCGTTGGTCGGGTTTAAATTAGATTGATGTCGCCGTGCAATTTGTTCCGCAACTGACGCCAACGGCTGTAAAACTCATCGCTACCGATGTGGGTCAACCGCACGTGCCGATTGCCGTTAAAGCCGGTACGGGCGTGCATGACCCGTGCGTTGTCAAACAACAGCGCTTGCCCCGATTCCAACAGATGGTGCATGTGGTATTTCGGATCGTAGGTCATCTCCAGAATCTTCGTCACGGCCGCATAGACGTCTTCCATCAGCTCAGGTGCCACATCGATGGGGCCCATCGTGCGCTCATTGAGCCGGAACT
>JAHDEN010000081.1 GCA_020628815.1 Chloroflexota bacterium
GTGAGGCGATGGTGGCTTACTTTGGTCTGTGTACCTTTTTGGACCACTGCATCGGACAGGTGCTGGATACGCTGGCTGAGGTGGGCTTGGCCGAAGATACTCGCATTGTGTACACAAGCGATCATGGGGATATGATGGGGGATCAGGGTCATTGGACTAAGATGTGCATGTATGAATCGAGTGTTGGCATCCCGCTGATTTTGTCTGAAGGTTGGGGCGTAGGGGCTGAGCGTGCTCGGCCCAGCACGGTGTGCCACACGGCCGTCAATTTGATCGATTCGTATCAAACAATTTTAGACTGCGTTGGCCTGCCGCTAACCGAGCAGGAGCAAAAAGAATTGCCGGGCAGTTCGCTGTACGCCATCGCTCAAGGGGCTGAGCCGGATCGGGTGACGTTTAGCGAGTATCACGATGGGGGAACAACGTTGGGGCACTTTATGTTGCGGCATGGGGTTTGGAAATATGTTTATTATGTGGGGCACAGACCGCAGTTGTTCAACATCACCGATGATCCTCAAGAGCTGATTGATTTGGCGACTGACTCGACCTATGCTGAGATTTTGGCCGAGTGCGAGGCGAAGTTGCGGGGGATTGTTGATCCAGAAGCGGCCGATGCGCGGGCGCATGAGGCTCAGCGAAAGCGGGTTGAGGAGCTTGGCGGCCGGGATGCGGTTTTGGGTCTGATCGGCGATTTTGGCTTTACGCCGATTGATGCTTAAAACAAAAACACCTCGGCCGATTTCCGGCCGAGGTGCAGTAACTATTTTTGGCTGATTTAGATTATTGATCGAGCAAAAAGACCTTTGAATCATCCGGCCGTGTTGGATATCCAAAGTAAATCATTAAACCAGATTGAGCATTGGATTTGCTCAGAACAACCGAACCGGTCTGCGATGCAGTCGGATTAATTTCCCCACCGACCAACTCGTATGCTCCCATCTTGCCTTCATCCCATCCAGAAATGACACCCTGATCGTCAACCGTGGCGAAGTTGATGCCAGAGCCAATTACAATCCACTCAGGTGAACCCACAACAATCGTATTGGCGTTGGCTTGCACCGTAACATCTAATTTGACCGCATCACCCAGATCTTCGATGGCATGAATTGTGATTGTGCTGGGACCAACATTAAAAGGCTGATCAATTGGCGCTGATTCGGCATTTGCCATATAGCTGTAGCCTCCGACCGGCTCAACATTCTCTCCTACCGGCCAAGTGACATCAAATCTGCTACCTGCTCCATTAAACGTCATAACAATGGCTGTCAGTGGGGTTTCTGAGTCAAAACAGTGGCGATTAATATATCCAAATCCTGCCTTGTAGTGGCTGGCAACTTTTGAAGTGTCGCCACAATTGGAGCCGGAAATATCATTTTTGTTGGTTCTTTCTTCCTCAGGGATGTTATAGGCATCAAAAGAAATCGAAAGATTTTTATCTGACGCAGAGAAAGAATCGCCTGTTGCCCAAATTTCGACTGATACTACCTGCTCTTCACCAAAGGTTTCAATCAAATATGGGCGAATACAAATGGGTAGGATCGTTTCTGGGCAGAAAGCGGCACCCCACTCGGCCGAAGCTGCATCGTTAAACGATGCCACTTGGGGCATAAATTCAGCTGAAACCTCAACCTGCTCTGCGATTTGTTCTTCAAGGTCTGCTTCTTCAACAACCTCTTCGACGGTGGGTTCAACTTCAGTTTCAGGTTCTATTTCGGCCGCTCTTGTGGCCGCCACCATCGCCTCAACCGTTGCTTCTAAATTTGGTTCTGCGGCCGTTTCTGCTGATCCATCAGCCGCTGGCTCTACAATAAATTGGCCGCATGCGCTGAGAATCAATATTAGGATTAGTCCGATAGTTAAGATTGAAAATTTTTGTTTCATTCTGATCTCCTGTTTTTGTTATTTTAGAGTGGAGGGTGTGCCTCACGACCACATTATCTGCTCCGAATGGTTTCACAGAATGTCATGCAGGTAACCATCAAAATACATGGTGTAACAGATCTGTTACACCGTTGGGTGGATGGGTAGTGTCACGGCAAAAACTGATCCCGTTTGATTGCGGCTCCGCACCTCGACCCGGCCGTTGTGCAGCTGGATGATGCGTTCAACCATCGGTAGCCCTAACCCACTCCCCGGCTTGATTCTGGCCTGATCCCCTCGGTAAAGTTGTTCAAAAATATAGCCGATTTCCCCATCGGGAATCCCCATCCCGTTGTCAGCAATTTCAATCGTGATCGCTTCCCCATCATCCAAAGCGCGGACATCAACCCGATCTTCTTGATTTGAATATTTCAGCGCATTATCGATTAGATTGCGCAACGCTAAAATCAAAAGCTCACGATCTCCCGGAATGGTGGACAGGGGCCACGGGGTAGTTTGGATGGTGAGGTTGACCTTCCGCTCCGTCTCAAGCGCATCCTCGGCCAATGCCACAGATTCTTCGAGCACATCGACCAAATCAACCGGCGCGGTTTCAATCGCGTCAGATTCCAGCTCGGTGAGGCGACGTAGATCGAGCACCAACTGTCTCAAGCGTTCAGCCTGCTGATTGATCCGCTCGGCCGATGCTTTTTGCCCATCACCCAGCTCACCACCGTCCATCAAATTGAGTATGCCTAATCGAATAATCGTGAGCGGGTTTTTGAGCTCGTGATCCAAGCGGCGCAAAAATTCCCGATTTTGTTGAGCGTGGGCTTCTTCTTGCATGGCTAAAGCTTTGTTATGCTCGATCTCTTCGCGCCGTTGCAAAACCAATCCACACAACCAAACGGCCGAAATGGCAATGCCCAGCAGGGCGAACAGCCATGAGAGATCAAAGCGAGCTTGAAAGGCGGGGTTTTGCAGACCAAAAAGATTGAACGCCCAGACGGCCGAAGCCAATAGACCGATGATTAGCGGAATGGACGCAATCAAAAATTTTCGAGTTTGATCTGATGCTCTCATTTTGTCGAAACACTCCCGACAAAGCGGTATCCCTGTCCCACAATCGTTTCAATATAGCTGGGATTGGATGGATCGTCCCCTAATTCTTTGCGGATCTCTGCGACACGAATATCGACGGCCCGGGTGCTGACAGCGTAGGCCCAGCCCCAAATTTCATCGAGCAGTTGATCGCGAGAGACGATCTCTTGCGGCCGGTTCATGAGATAAGCGAGTAGGTCAAAGGCTCGGCCGGTTAGCTCCACCGGCTTGCCGTTCAGCTCTACGGACCGTTTTTGTTTGTCTAGCTGGAGCTGGCCACAGGTAAACACAGTGGCTGGTGCGGCCGAGGCTGAGTGTTGGTTGGCACGGCGTAGGATGGCTTGGATGCGGGCCAGAAGCTCAAGCGGATCAAACGGTTTGTTCAGATAATCGTCGGCTCCTTCTTGCAGAGACAGCACCCGCTCGCTACTGGTGTTGACCTGTGTTAGTAGGATGACGGGGGTCCAATCCCCAGCTTGACGCAGTTGACGGAGCACCGATCGGCCGCCCAAAATCGGCATCAGCATGTCTAAAATGATGAGGTCTGGTTTGATGCTTTCCAATGCGTCGAGGGCTTCCCGGCCGTTGTTGCGGGTGGTAACCGCATAGCCGGAGCGTTCCAGCAGGGGTTTAAGCTCTGCTAGGAGGTCTGGCTCGTCGTCGACGATGAGGAGTTTTTTCTGGGCAGGTTGCATACTCGGCTTAATTTTATGCAAAGACGGTAGGAATAGCTAGGCGGCCGGGATGCGGTTTTGGGGTTGATCGGCGGTTTGTTGCCACTTTCGGGGTGACTCATTCGCTGTACCGGGTTTAATGGTTTCGGTTTGCCGTGCGAATGAGGTAACCCCTACGTTGTGAACGATCGTAGGGGCTATCTCGTTCGAATGGCGCAAGGTGGGTCGCAGAAAATTTACATCGAACGAGTCGCCCCGTTAACCTTACAGCGTGAAAACAGAATAGAAAATCAGCTGGAAGGCTTGCAATTCATTGGGGCTGGTGGCACGGTTGAGGCTAGCAGGCATTGGAGCCTGACATATTGCTGAACTACAACTGATAGGAGACCTGATGGAAACAGAACTTGAGCAATTGCGGGCCGAGAATGAGCGATTGAAGTTTAAGTTAGACAACCTTGGTCAATCTTTAAGAATGGTATTTTTTGAACAAGGGATTCGCATTAACTCAGTTAGGGGCTATTCTGATTTACTTTTGGGAAATGTGGAAGCGATCGATTTAAGTGAGACTCATCGGACTCAGTTTTTGGATATGATTCATAGAAATGCTTTTAATATTTCTGAATATCATTCCATGGCTCGAGATTTGGTTGAAGCAAATCGTTGCTTAGATGAAAGAGTTCATCCGTTAATTGAATTAGTTGAGTCACTTTTAAACTTAGATGATATTCGTCTGTTGACTTTGACCGAAGAGGGAAAGAGTACTATTGAGATTAGTTTAATTCTTTTGGACCGTCCACAAGGAGTTTATATAGATGATTTGGCATTGCATATTGGGTTGTCGAGAATTGCACATAAACTAAATATGCTAGGTGATAAATCACCCTGTGAAATTTATTTCTCAAATACAGAAAATAAGTTTGTGATTGAACTGTCCAAAAAGATTCAAATCAAAGATGCCCCAGAGGATAATTTGAGTTCGCAGCTTTATGAAATTGAGATTTATGATTTTGTGGCGAATTCGATTGCGAGGTTATTTGAAGGAGATTTTCGAAGGGGATTGCAAGATACTAATTTAGTATGTGTTTGGTCATTTCCATTAATTGAGATGGAGGCGAAAAATGCAAAATGAGCTTGAGCAACTGCGGGCCGAGAATGAGAGGCTCAAAGAAAGGCAGAATAAAATTCTTCGAATGTTTGCTACTACTTTTCCTTTCGAAATGAAGACTCCAGCATACACAATTAGAGGTGCATCTGAGTTGATTAAAGAGGAAGCCGAAAATTTAACTGCACAACAGCTAGAATGTTTGGAGTATATTCAGTCTGCTAATAATCACTTGTTTTGCACCGTGGATTTAATGACTGACTATGCAAGATATGGCTTCGAAATGTCGGCCGATTTAAAAATAATCAGAATATCTGAATTTGAATCTCTCGTCATTGAGGCGGTAAAAAAGAAGCTTAGTGAGTTTGGAGAAGGTGACATTAAATTTTCTTCACCTTACGAAGTTAATCTTGATGAATTTCGTGTTCGACTATCTCCAGCATCTATTGGAAAAGCCTTGGAACGGCTATTTGTTGAAATAGTTAGTTATCGAGTTGCACCTAAAATAAATCTTTTTATAGCAGTTTTGAATCACAGCTTTCAGATCAAAATTTCAGCTCCAAATGAGATAAGAGATATTCCATTACATCGAACGATGTGTCAAAATCGCTACGATGTAGGTTATATAGATTTAGCTGTTGAGGCGATTGTAGAGCTGTATGGTGGAGAAATAAAGTCTGATGTCGTTGATGAAATGATTCAGATTAACATCAGCTTTCCATTAGTAAGGTTGGATGACGCCGATGGAAACTGAACTAGAGCAACGGCAAAAGACCAGTTAGGTTTTAGAAATCTGACTGGTCTAGAGAAGCTGAACCGCACCTACAAAGAAACCCCGGTTAGCCCCCGCGTAATCTGAAAAGCGAGATTGTTTGATTCAACCGCCCGAGCCACAGTTTGCCCTGATATCGTTTGACTGATTAATCTGAGCAATGGTTCAAGCCCGGCCGATGGTTCCCACAGCAGGTCATAATCCTGCTCAAATCGGCCGTGTGTGGCCCCGTTTGCGGTAATGTTCAGCACTGGCACCAACGGATGGCCAGCCTGTGGGGCGTGGCCTGAAACGGCCAGCACCAGCTCAACCCCCGTAGCGCAGACCCCGGCCAGATTTTCAGCCCACTGGCGGGTTGGGGAACCCATCACGTGCAGACCTGCCTCGTCCCACGGTTGACTAAATCCCAACGTCGGCCGCAAATTTTCAGCCGCCTGAGCCCCATCCCTAAAAAGGTGTGACTGCGTCACAAAATCGTTTTCAAGCAGAACGGCCGTTCCCCCGGCGCTGGCGATGGCGTTGGCCAGTTGGCGTAATTTGGCGGCCGTTTGGTCCGCAACCGACCCATCTGACAAAATGGCGATTTGTAGCGCTTGCAGACCGGCCGTTTGGCGTGTGGGTGCCCCTTGGCTGTTATTCTGGCTTGTGAACCAATTGGTGAGCTTGCTAATCGACTGCTCGATGCCGCCGTCGAGCTGAACACTGGCCCAGCCGTAGTCGTCTGTAGCGTAACCGGCTTGGATCATTTTTTGCCGCCAGTAGCTGTTGTGGGTCGATTCACAGCCGTGCTCGAGCAATACGCACTGGGTCACCATCGGGTGCTTTAAATAACCCAACATCGTCTGCTCAAATTCCGGTTGGATGGTCGCCCCGCACCCCTCGGTGTGGACAAGGGTGACAAAGCGTGTGGGCCAGTTTGGCTGACCGGCCGCCTGTTCGTTTAGCTGGCTGACGGCGATTTGGGCGATCTGGCCGGAGCAGAGGCTGGTGGGCAAAATCAGCCCGACCCGATCTGTGCGCATGGTTCCGTTTTGGGACCAAAACTCAGCCGAGAAATCGGGTAAGTTGTCGGCCGGTGTGAGTTTAATGGGGCGGCCGGACGGTTTTGCCCCGCCTGCTTGAGCAGGGTCGGCCGGATTGGCCCAATCCCGCCAAATTTGTACCTGCGCGTGGCCCGCCCGTTCACCCACGCTCCGCTGGCCCGAGGCGATGGCGAGCGTGTAATCGAGCGTTTGTGCGCCGAGTTCGGGCAACGGTGTGCCGTCTAAATACCCTCCAGCATTGATGTCCATATCATCTTCGAGCAGGGTAAACCGCTCGGTGGTGGTGACAATTTTGACGGTAGGCACAAAGGGAAAATTGGTGATCGACCCGTTGCCGGTAACAAAAAAGATCATGTTACAGCCGGAGGCGACCTGTCCGGCAATGCTCTCGAGGTCGTTGCCCGGGCTGTCCATAAAATAGTAGCCGGGAGAGCTGAGTGGCTGGCTGTAATCAATCGCATAGTCAACAGACACTTCGGGATCACGCTTGGTGGCGGCCCCCAGCGATTTTAGATAGATGTTGTACAACCCCCGATACAGATTGCCCCCTGACGGGTTGCCGATACCAGATTTGCCCAAGCTGTTAACTTGGGCTTCAAAACGATCAAGCATCATCAAGAATTTCTCGGCCGTCGCCCGGCTGCTGACTTTGTCGAGCACGTAGGCCTCAGCCCCGTTGAGCTCGTCCGTTTCGGCCAGCACGGCCGAGCCACCGGCCCGAATGACCTGCTTGGCGACCCAAGCCGCCAGCGGATTGCCCGAAATGCCGGAGAATGCATCTGATCCGCCACACTGCAACGCGATTTTCAAGGCGCTAACCGGTTGGAGAGAACGGGGGACGCTGTTGACCTGGTCTAGCCATCCTTGAACCGTGCGCACCCCGGCCGCCAAACTTTGCCCAAACGACCGGTCGAGCGACATAAACGCATGTGGCACGTGGGCCAGCGGCACATCATGCTCGGCCGCATATTTTTTTAGGATGGCGTTAGTCACCCCCTGTGAACCGCCATCGACGCATAAAACCGCCCCGACGTTGGGGTGGACCATGAAGCCGGTCAGCGTGCGTAAAAGCAGCTCTTGGTTGTTCCCACCGGCGTAGCTCCCCTCGGTGTGAGCGACCGCTACGATGTCATCGATGTTGGGGTATTGAGAACTTTCCCCCTCATCCGCCCCTTGCGGGCCACCTTCTCCCTCAAGGGAGAAGGGCGTTTGCTCCCTCTCCCTCGAGGGAGAGGGTTGGGGTGAGGGGGATTTTAAGCTCGATTTGAGCATCTGGGCCAGCTGGGTGACAAAACTGCTGACCCGTGAGCTAACGGCCAAAATGACGATGTCGTTGCGGGTTCCTACGCCGCGACCGCCCGGCCGTGGGTAGCCTAAAAAGGTCTGGTCAGTGTTGAGCGGGGGCAAGGGGGCGGCCGGTTTAAATGATTGGGGATCAAACTGATAATCGTCTAAATCATCTGAAAAGTTTGGCACTGACGGTAGATCAAAATCGAGATTGCGGCTGTGCAGTTCTTTGAGCACTTTGGCGTTGCACACATAGTCCCCTAGTGCGATGGGGGTTTGGGCCATGCCAAATGTGGCACCCCATGACAAAAGCGGTTGCCCGGCGGCTATCGGCTCGGCCGCAAAACGGTGCCCTTCAAGGATGGTGTGGCTTAGGGTGAACGTGGTTGAGTTGTGACTGATATTGGTTCCGGCCGGGAGAATTTGCATCGCAACAGCACAGTTGTCGGTGGGGGCGGGCAGGCGGGCAACAGAGTGAAGGGGAGTCGATTTTGTCATTTTTGTATTCTATAAGTTAGGATATATTGTGCCAATGCCCTACAAGCTGAAAGACACAGGAAGATGGCCCGGCAATCGGGCGAAGGAGATCCCCCAAATATGACACCAGAACAAGTGCGTGAGTTCGCGTTGGCGTTACCTGAAACGGAGGAAAAAGGGCATTTTGGCACGCCTGATTTCCGTACCCGTAACAAGATATTTTGCACGCTCCGGGAAGAAGAAGGCGCGGCCGTCCTTAAATTGCCGCTGGAAGATCAGGAGGCGGTGACAACGTTACAGCCGGAAGTATTTAGTTTAGGCGGCTGGAGCCATCAGGGGTGGACCAAAGTTGTTTTGGCCAAGGTCGATGCTGGGGAGTTTAAGGCTCTGCTTGTGTTGGCTTGGAAGAAGTTGGCAACCAAACGGGCGATTAAAGCTTATGAGATAGATGGCTCAGGAACGCCGTAACTTATCAAACCCGTTTTTGCTTGCGCGCCCAAACGATGTAGGTGCTGATCGTTTCATGCGCCAACAGCTTTTCAAGGGTATTGAATTCTCGCCCTAATTCTTTTTCAGAAAACTGTTTGTGAATAAACGAATGACACGGCCGGCACACATCAATCCCTCGGCTCCGCATATCATCTGTGTCGAAGTTTTTCTTGAACCATTTATTGGTGTGGCATTTGCGTGGAATCAGATGATGAAAGGTGGTGGGGCGCTGGCGCGAGCATAAGGCGCAGGTTTCTTCATTGATCTCTGAACGGGGCATGGGCGACATTATAACCCAGCAAAAGCGAGAAAATTGTTAGATTGAATTGGTGCGGGCCGAACTGAGGCTATTTAGCCGTAAATGGCAAATAGATTCGGTTTGGGATCGGATCTTCGGCCGGGGGATTTTGCGCCAAGAAGGCGACATCATCGATGAAAAATGAGGATATGGCTGAATCGTCGGTAACGGCTTCAAAAACGATCGCAACAGATTCTGATGTGATACCGGGCAATTCGATGTTGGCCTGTTGCCAGGCGGCCGTTTGATTGTCGGTACACAGATCGTACTCTGCAACAACCAATCCATTAACTGTGACTTCGGCCGTATCAAAACCACAAATGTCTGCAGACGCAATTTGATAGAAAAATTGAAGCGTATACGTTGTCTCTGACTGACGGGTGGCGGTTAATGAGATAGAGCGAGAAAGTGAGGCTGTCTCGTTATTGGCCCCGCCTAGCCAGACTAAGTTTGGTGGCGAAAGAGGCTCAGTAATCCCATCTGACTCAAAGGACCCAATTAATTCATAGTCGTTGCTCGATGTTTGCTCCCATTCGGTTATCTCGCTATCTTCAAAGCTTCCGTCTGGCAAGATGTTTTCGGCCGTTGGTTCACCTGTTGGGACAGGTGTTGGGGTTGAACTTGGAGCTGGATTTGGCGTTGGCGTAGGTGTTGATGTAGGTGGGGTTTCAGTCGTTGGTGTGGCGGTGGGGGTCGGTTCAACCACACCCATGGTGGTACTAATCCAAGAAAGATACTGAGAAACACGGGCATAAACGCCATAAAAACCAGGTTGGGCACAGCCATTGCCAAAGCTCACAACACCGGCTAGTTTAAACCCATCTGCCCCATCAGAAATCATGAGCGGGCCGCCGCTATCCCCTTGGCATGAATCTTTACCACCCTCTGCATACCCGGCGCAAACCATGTTCGAGGTGATTGTACTGCCATACGAGCCTGCACATGTCTCGTTTGACAAAATGGGCAGTTCAACTTCTTGCAACACGTCTGAGACGTTGCCCCCGGATGATGTTGTGCCCCAGCCGATCACTGTGGATAAAAGCCCTTCAGCTAAGTCAGATTCAGTATTCAGGCTAATTGTTTCTACCTGCCCGGCGATAATCGTGGCGGGACTGCTTAGTTTTAACAAAGCGATATCGTTGTCACTGGTGACGGATGAGTATTCGGGATGGGGGTGTGATTCGGCTACGCTTAAACTTTGTTCTGTGGCTTCGCTCCCGTAAAGGGTGTGATTGCCTAAAACGACGTTGATGTTTGAAGTTTCAATGTTTTCTACGCAGTGGGCGGCCGTCACAACCCATAGCTCGTGAATTAATGCCCCACCACATAAAAACCCGCCGGGGGTGACCATTACTTGCCACGGGTACTCACCTTGGTCCGCATCTTGTCCGCCAACAATAAATGTCTCTGGAGATACCTCTGGGATTGTTTCATGATCGATGGTTGGTAGGGGGCGTTGCTGGTGCAAGTCAGGCTCTGGGCTGGAGTATCCGGCCGATGCGCTAACTCCAATCAGCAATAAAGCGAGTGCCGGTACGGCGGCAAAAAATAAAAACGTTTTACGTTTAAGCGTGTGCATATTTGGCTTCTCCCGAAGATCAAACAGGTAGAGCGGTTGGGGTGCATAGGGGATGGGAACTACCTGATTGTCTGAGGTGGATGGTTAAGTTGAGGCACAATCTAAACGATTTGGATCAAAGACTCTATGGGTTTTTTGTACGGCTTTGACAGGCAGGCTCACAATCGAGAGGGTCGGCCGGTAAAAAACGGATGGCTGCATCAGCTTGGCTACAGCCATCCATAAAATTAAACAGTTACCCCTGAATCGCTTTGGCAAAACCGGGTATTGAGCGTTTAACCATCTCGTCGTTGGCGGTGAGAGAAAGTCTGAAATAACCGGGCAATCCAAACGTCATCCCCGGCAGCACAAAGACTTTAAATTCAGAAAGATGCTCAACAAACGCCCAATCATCTTCGATAGGAGACTTAACGATCAAATAAAAGGTTCCCTCAGGATGATTGCTCTCGTAGCCTAAGCGGGTCAACTCATCGACCAAAAAGTCACGCCGCCACTGCAGCTGTTCAATGTCTATTGAGAGTTTGACCAAATCGCCAATCGCATGTTGCAGAACCGCGTTGGCGTAAGACCAACCCGAAAACGCCTGCATCAAATTGACCGATGTGTGGATCGCCTCACGGTTTTCCATTTCAGGCGGCAGGGCGATGTACCCAATCCGCTGGCCGGGTGTGAGATGCACTTTTCCATAGGTGTAGACTAAAAAGGTGTTGGGGTAAATCGTTGCTGGGCTAACAAAATCATTTCCATCAAAAATAATTTTATGATAGGCCTCGTCAGAGATTAGGTAGACGGTCCGGCCGTTTTTCTCGCTGGCTGCGGTTAAGATGTCTGCCAGCTTGGTCAGCGTTTCACGGCTGTAAATTTTACCCGTTGGATTGTTTGGAGTGTTGACGATAATGCCACGTGTTTTTGGAGAAATCGCTGCTTGAATCGCCTCTAAATCAAGGTCAAACGTTTCTCGATTGATCGAAAGATTGACCGCCTTTCCCCCTGCGCCAATAATCATCCCCTCATAGGCAAACCAGTGGGGTGAAATATAAATAATCTCATCACCCGCATCGACAATCGTTTTGATGACGACGTTTAGACCAGCAAACGCCCCGTTTGTGATGCAAATATCCTCTGCATTGAAGGGATGGTTTAAATAGTCACTTACCGTCTTGGCAATAACCGCTTGGGCTTCCGGTTCAGACTGCTTGTATGCAAACCAATCTTTATTTTGGGGAGCCAGTGATTTCTGTACCGCGCTGATATACCCATCGAGAGGTTTGTCGTGCGGGTTGCCAAACGTAAAGTCGCAGATATCAGGCTCTTCGTTTTGTTTCGACCAGTTTGACTCGTTGTAGAAGGTAATTATTGGGGCCATGGTGGCACCCATCGACATGATTTTGCCGGAGACAGGAGCAGAAGACATAGTAATCTCACAGAGTTTGGCTCAAGAGAACTTGAAACAAAATAGGGTGAACGGTTGAAAAATGCTATTGAATTTGAGGAAAACCGGGCGTCGATTGAGGCGGGTGCTTGACGTGGGTGTAGAGGTTGAACTATTTCCCTATAAAATGTAGCTGGTCTTATGCTCTCATCTTTGTCTTGTTTGGTCAAACGCTAGGCAGGGCAGGGGAAGGCTTTTTAGTAAAAATTTTGCCGGTTTAAAAGGACGCAAAGTCGCTAAGACGCAAAGGCTTGTTGCTAAAGGAATCAAGCTTTTCTTCGCGCCTTTGCGCCTCTGCGTTGAAGGATTAGCCATGATAGCCTGTATTTTGACATGAAGAAGGCTTTTTTACTTTTACTGAAAAGCCCTAAAACATTAGGCAACTGCGGCCGCTTTTCTGGGGTGGATGTGGCCCGTCTCGATGTAGTATTTCAACTCTTCCGTTGTTTCGTCCAGGATGCGGTTGAGCTGCCTGCGCATGATCGGAGCCATGAGCGTTCTGAAAACCGGGATGAGGACCATTTCGGCCGCCAAACTCACTTCCGTCTCGTTGTCTCCCATCCCTTTAACCTGCCAGGTGTTGTGGGCCGAGCGCATAAAAAACGGACCACCAGTTGCTTCGTAGGTGAAGGTCATCCCAGCTTCATCGTATGCGATAAACGTTTCATTGATCTTGCCAAAGCCGGGCACGTCGCAAACCCGGCCGCCACTTTAGCCCCTTCAGGAACGGCCGCCACTGTGTTGATGCCAGACTTGGGGACTCCGCTGGCCCAATGGCTGACGTTGGCAAAGTCATGCGCCACAACTTGCCAAACCCGTTCGGCCGGAGCCTTGATGTGTAATGTACTTGCTAATTTCATGCTCTAAGCTTAGTTTGATTACGAATAGCGTTCACTGAAAATTTGTGCCAACAAGTGCCAGTTTACCCCTGAAACCAATCCCAATCCATGCTGGCTTTGTGTTCAATCGTCGTTTCGTCGCTTGCGGGCAGATCTAGCGCGGCGATGCGTTGGGCAAAGCGGATGCCCGATTCAAGCGCCCCTTCGATCAAGCCGCCGTTGGTAAACGAGGTTTCTGATGAAATAAAGGCCAAACGATCTTGCCAGTCTGCCCCTAAATCAAGATTTAGACCATAGTTGGGGTGATGGGTTTGTGGGGCTTGATCGGCCGCTCCGGCCGTAAATGGCTCTTGGGTCCAATCTTGTAAATAGGTTTTAGTGGGATGGCGTGCCTCATCTCCATAAATTTGCCCTAACTGATCAAGCGCAGCCTCGATGACCGCATCTTTGCCCGCGGCCGCTCGTCGGGCGGCGTCGATGCCGACAAAGCCGAACAGCGCCCCAACTTCGGCCGAATTGGGTGAGGCATCATGAATTTCAGCCAGCGGACCTCGGCGACTAATCGTTGTGCCACACACCCCTTTGGCTCGCCAAAACGGTTGATCATACAGCGCAAAAAACTTGGCATGCCCCGCCATCCATGTGGGGGTATTGTGCAACGCATGCACAGCGGCCGTGGGCAAGGCTGGCTCAATCGTTATTTCGCCTGCTAACCTTGGGGGGATGGCAAGCGCAACTCGCTCAGCTCGTAGGGTAAACGGGCCGTCTTTATTTGTGCCTGACACATGCACAACCCCATCTTTTTGAGTGATGGTGGTTACCGCGTGGTTATACAGCAGGTCGGCCGGGTCAAGCTCTTGGGCGATTGCGTTTGCCAGTTTGGAAATACCGCCGTCTACCCGCAACGAGCCTTTCATGGGGGAGTCAATCGGTGCTTCTCCCACGTTGCCGTCCGGCTGTTGGAACAAAACAATCCCATTGGCATATTGTTCAAAATAGCCTATGCCAAAGTGGCTGAGCAAGCTAGCGACCACCGGCTGTCCTTGCCAAAACCAAGACGGCCCCATCTCGCAAGATGCCGCGCCGCTGTCTGCCTGGGTCCACGCCCGGCCGCCCACTCGATCTCTCGCCTCGAGCAGTTTGACACGGTGCCCCGCTTGGTTCAGCTGCCACGCCGCCATCAGCCCGCTCAATCCTGCTCCGATCACAATGATGTTTTGTTTCATACCGCCTCTCTAAATCAAAAGTTTTGGTCGTCTCCTTTGTAATACCAAATGGAGATAACCGTGATAGTTTACACGATCTACCGACCGGTAGATAGAAAGCTTAACCGTTTTCTGTTTTTTCTGGGTTGAAAAAAGGGATGGAGGAGTTGATCGCCAACGCGACGACGATGATTGTGCCGCCGATCAGGGTGGCGATGCCGGGGTTTTCTCCGATGACGAGCCAGACGAGGAACGGGCTGAGTACCGCTTCGAGCAGGAGCAGCAGGCTGACTTCGGCCGCCGGGATGTAGCGTGGCCCCACATACATGAGTGAAAAGGCGATGGGGAGCAGGATGCCTGCTAGTAACAGCGTGTATCCCCACTGTTCGGCCGAAAGCGCCAGTGAGTCTGCAAACGGCAGGGCGTACAGGGCGGACAAGAATCCACCCACAGCTACGGCCGGGACCATGTCGGCTCCGTCAAAATAGCGGATGAGCGAAAAGTTGATCGCCAAAATCAGCGCAATGGCCAGTGCGGCCAAGTTGCCCGTGGTGCTGCTGCCGGTGCTGTTGGTTCCCCACGCGATAATGGTGATTCCGACAAGCACGACAGCCACGGTGATCCACGTTCTAGCGGGGACAACTTCTTTTAGAAAAAGCCAAGCAAACAGGGCTGAAAAGGCGGGGGAGGTGCTGACGATAAAGAGTGCATTGGCAACTGAGGTGTTCGAGAGGGCGAAGACAAACAAGAAGGTTGAAAATCCGGTCAAGATGGAGACAACCACCCCGAGCCACCCCATCTCGTAAAACTTGCTAAAAAAATCACCCCGATAGTAAAACGCCAAAAAAATCGTCATGCTAATGCCGATGAGCAGGCCGCGCCAGACAGATAGGGTCCATGATTCGGTGTTGATGAGGCGGACCAGTAGGCCGTCGGGGACAATGGCGATCACGCCGATGAGGGTGATGAGCAGTCCTTTTTGGTAGTCGGTGAGATTTTGCATTGGGCGGAATCATCTCATCCAACATTCCCCCGCGCAACCAATGTGTATGGGCGACGGCATTCGCGCTGGGGAACACAGGCCGGCCCGCGTTGTTGCAACTATCTTCGTAGGGGTCGATGCCATCGGGGCACAAATGGATCGAAGAACGAGCTGCCCACACCGATGGCGTCGACCCCCACCCGGCATTCGAAAAACATGTTAGGGGCGCGGATGGCGTCGCTGCGCTTACCCATTTTGCCTCTACGCAAACATTGTTGTAGGGGCGAAAGGGGCAGGAGACCAATCAGCAATGAGCGAGAACAAATTTCGACCCGCCCCTTACGTCCGTTGTGCAAACAAATAACGTGATGGTGTTGTGTGATTGCCGTTGCGGGTGGGTTGTTGCCATGCCGGGGTGTAAGGACCCGGCCGCAGGTTGGTTTGCCTGGATCAGGTTGTGTTCCGGTCCCTTTCACCCGACCATAGGGAATGCCCGCGGCCTACGCGGACAACCGTTGGATGAGGAACAAAATTTCAGCGGCGTCATCGTAGTCAAGGGTGGGATCATCCGCAAGGGCTGTATCACGCGAGCCGTTGCAAATTTTGATTAGGTGGGGGATTAGTGCCTTTAGAAATTCAGGTGTTTGCGGAGATTCAGACATTTGTTTTAGCTCAGGCACGATTGCAGGGCCATCGCCATTTTGTAACGGCGGCAATAATTGGTCACACAATTGACCACCTTGATGCGGCGCATAGCCCCCCTGCTGCCGATAGGCGAGATAGGCACTACGGGCCTGCTGCCACGCCGCCCGTGCCGCTTGAGCGTTGCCGGCCGCTGTTTCGATATCGTGCAAAATGTTAAAGGTGTTCCAGACAGTACCAGCATGGCCCAGCTCTTGTTTACACTCAATAGCCCGCTCAATTTCGCTGCGGGCTTCGTCATGTCTGCCGAGGCTGAACAGCGTATGAGCGATGTTGTTGCGTACCACTCCTTCATACCGAGTATCTCCCAGCCGGACATAGATATCAGCTGCCTGTCGGTAAAAGGTGATCGCTTGCTCCGGCCGGTTGAGCTGAGAGTCGTAAAAGTTCCCCAACTCACCGAGCGAACTCGCCATCTTTGCCTCATCTTCGATTTGCGTAAAGATCTCCAGCGCTTGGCGGTAGGCCTTTTCCGCCTCCGCCAGGTTCCCCGCCTCGGCCTGCACCATCCCGATTTTGTGCCAAGACACAGCAACTTCAACAAGTTCATTCAAAGATGAAAAGATATCTCGTGCTGTATTAATTTCTTCCAAGGCTTCAGCAAACTTTTGCTGCCTTCGCAGCACCTCACCCAAATTGTTTCGGCCGACCGCAACACCTCGTGGATCATCTTGTTGTTCGCCTCGCTTAATGCGTTCTCGATACCGCTTGGCCGCCTCATCAAGCTTTCCCAGGGCCTCCAAACAGTCCGCCTGTTGTGTAAGCTGCACGGCCGCCATGGGGGCCCCGCGATCATCCGGCAGCGCTTCAAAGCGGGCCTGAGCCTGCTCAAAGAGGGGGAGGGCCAGTTCCGCCTGCCCTGCTCGCCCCAAAACCTGTCCTAACAAATTAAAGGCCATGGCCAAATCATAGTCAGCCCCCGGATAGGCTTCTGGCCCGGCCTGTTCGGCTTTGGTTAGCAGTGCTTGGGCCTTTTCATAAGCGGGCTGTAGCGCCCCCTGCTGCAACATCCGCTCAATTTGGAGCCGCTCGTTTTGAAAGGCGGCATTCCCCCACTCCGGCAAGGCTTGGGCGGCCGCTTCACGCACCGCCACAGCGCTGACAAGCGCCGTCGGCCGGTTGAGGGTGGCCAAGAGCTGTTCGATTGAGCCAGCGGTGTCTGCAACCCGTTCGGCCGAGCCCGCCGCGTTTGCCGGGTCGGCCGTTAGCAGCCCCTCCAGCCAGGTCAGCAGGTGGAGCAGGTTGGGGAGCTCAAAGAGGGTCAGATTGAGTGCAAGTTTGGCGTCTTTAGTTCGTTCACTGTAGAGAAAATCGACCAGCTGAACCATGGCGTTCCCCCAGCCCGCTTCCCATTCGGCCAAGGTCGCCCCATCTTGCCCCAGCCGCAGGTAGGCTGGCAGGGCAGGGTCAAAGCGGAGATAGTTGTAGTCTAGATATTCAGCCATGCCGGTTTCGATCAGCGCGGCCGCAATCGACCCAGCTTGCTCCACTTCAATCCCCATCACTGCTGCCATGTTGACAATGTGACCACCCCCGTGAAACACAGCGAGGTGGTTGACCAAGGGGCGCATCTCAGGCGGCAGGCGGCGCAGCGAAAGCTCCACGCTGGCGTACAGCGAATTTTCCCGGTCCCCTTTGTTGCTGGCCTCGAGCTGCCCCATCAGCTTGGCTAGGTTTTGGGTGGTGGCCCGCACCCCGTTGGCCACCTCACGGGCGAGCAGCACCAGGGCGCGCGGGTGGCGGTTGACCGTTTCAACCAGCTCGGCTATCTCTTCCGGGGTGGTGGCGCTGTCGTTGGCAGGGGGCTGCCACCCCTCTTGGGCCATGACCCGCTCCACCAGCTGAATCGCTTCTGGCTGGCTCAAGCGGCTCAGCTCAACATTTTCTTGGCCGCCGTCAAACGGGGCAATCAAGCGCTCTCTGGTGGTGAAGATCAGCCGAGTCCGTGTGTCAAAATCAAGCAGCTGTTGGCACACGGCCAATAGGGCGGTCACGTCAGCCGCTCCGGCCGGGTTCACACCCTCGTGATCGGGCAGCACCGACTCCATATTGTCAAAGAGGAGGATGGTGGGGAAATCGTTTAAAGCACGCTGAATGGGGAGCAGCTTTTGGGTTAGGTCTCGGTATTGAGCAACGATGTAGCTCTCTCCCACCAGTTGCTTCCCAAGTGTGTCGATGATCGCATCGACGTTTTGGGCGTTTTGGGTCTCAACAGAGACAAAGGCGGCCCGTTCAAAGCGGCCTGATCTTACTAGCCAGCGGGCTAACTCGTTAGCGAGGGCTGTTTTGCCCAAGCCACCGCTCCCCCGTATCACGGCGTAGTTGGTTTGGGTCAGCAGCCGCTCGAGGTGGAGCAGCATCCGGCTGCGGCCGATAAAGCTGTGGGGTGGTGGGGTGGGGAGTCGGCCGAGTTTGAGCTCTAACTTTTCTCGGTTGGTCCCTAACGTGTCTTCTCCCGGTTTATGGGTGAAGAGCTGCGGGTCATCCGCCTGCTGATATAGTACCGGGACAAACCAGTCGCTGAGTTCTAAATCACCAGCTCCCATAATTTTAAAGCGATAGGTTTCATCATACAGGGCCGATTGCCCAGCTAGCATCGCATCCCCAACCCGCAATCCGTTGGCTAAGGCGGTATAGAACGCCTCAACAAAGCGGCGGGCCGTTTCTACCAAGACGGTGTGGGTCATGGCGACAACGGAGCCAACCCCTTTATTGAGTAAATTAACCGCTACAGATGCTTGTGGATCGTCGATGGAGAGGGCTGATTGACAGGCGTTTAAGCACATCAGCGGCACTCCGTAGTGGCGCAGCTCATCAGCCAGCCCGGGCGTCCCGTCTTTCTTTTCCGCATATACCAGCTGCATCAGCCGTTTTTCAAGCTTGTTTTTGTCTTTGGGATCTTCGAAACAGAGCGCACCTAGCCCCACTCGATGGTCATATACGCCGTGTCCATCAAAATGGACAATTTCATAAGGGCTGTTCTCCGCTTTGGCCTTTTTGAGCGCCTGCCGCATCGCTGGGAACGTAGGCGGATCGAGAATATCAATTTGAACAATCCCTTCTCCTAAGCTTTCCATCGCATTGATAAGCGGTTCTGCAATGACGCGGTGGTTGATGTAGCCGACATCGTTTCCGTCTTTGTCGATTTCCGGCCGGGGGCTGATGAGCAAAACCCGTATCGGCAGCTTGGCTTCAATTTGGTGTCTGTCAGAACGTTTGGGTAGCCTACGCCGGATGCGAATGCGATTTTCCTCATGAGAAAGGAATCCTTCTTCATCATGCATGATTTCCCACGGTAGTGACAAGAGCTCGCTGGCACTCTCGTAAACATCCGCTTGTTCAGCTTCAGAAGCTTCTTCCAGCGCGTCAAAATCGATCTGAACCGAGAAGCGAACCGGTTCAGTTGAGTTAAGCATCGCATTGAGCGGCTTTTTGGCTGAGTCAGAGCCAAAGACTGAATCGAATAAGGCTTTACCCCAGACCTGCAGGTTGGCTTCAGTTTTTTGAGCCCGATCTTTAAACACCCCTGTCGGCCACTGGTAGTAGCGTTCGATGTACCATTTGATCTCTTCTTTCTCCAGAGGGCTAAGCGGAGATGTAAACCGAAAAGATTTACTGTCAACGGTGTGTCTGCGATCACTCGGTGAAAACGAGAGCTTGGCTATGGCTGTGGCACGGCGTGTCCCTTCGGCTTCTTTGATTTCAGGCGTAGTTAGTTCCAGAATGAGTTCAGCAAATGGTTCTGCTTTTACCTCTTCCCCGCGAGATCGATCATTGCTCAATGTCATGCCAAGTGACGCAAATAGGTCGGGTAGGATCTCTTGAAAACCGTCCGGCCGATCTTCAACTTGAATATAAATCGGCTCATGCTCAAACAGTCGTAGGAACGGCCGCCGTGGCGTATTAGGCAAAAGGATAGGGACGATTTTGAACGGCCCTTCTCGATTGGCGGCCTCATCCTGAGCCGTTTCCAGCTCCCATTCGACCCACTCAGAATCGAGTGATGCATTGCTCACAATCAGCAAAAAGAAGTTTGCTTCTCGGATCGCTTTTTCAAGTGTGGGTTTTAAAAACTCGCCAGCTGTTAGCTCTCGTGAATCAACCCACGTTTTTTGGCCGAACAGCTCAAGGGTTTGACGAAGCTCCTTGACAAAGGCGTCATCCTTGGATGAATGTGATATGAAGATCTCGTTGCTCATGTTTCTCCCGGAAAGAATTGGAATGTAGCGAAAATAAGTTTTAAAAGTTTACCCTCTGACCAGAGGGCTAGCAATTAAATTTAGTGAAAATTTCGTTGTAGGGGAGAGATGCCGCTTAATCGCTCAACTTTCATTAGCTCTCAAGTTGAGGAATCTCTCCCGTGGCATGGCAACAATTTGCCAAGGTGGCCGGAATATTATTTGCTTGTTGCAAACGCCTTTCGCACCGTCGGGTGAGATCCACCTGCAAGGTAATAAAAGCCGTGAGGACGTTAGGGCGTATCTCACCCCTACGAGAAACGTAATCGTGCGGGGCTGATTGTTGGCACGGGGGTAAAATTGAAAAATGGAAAAACAAACTCATCCTTTTAGTCGTCTGTGGCAGCACGCCCAAGATCATCAAAAATCGGTCAACTGGGCCGTGGTTAACACCATCCTTTTTAAAATATTTGACCTGACACCGCCGCTACTGATCGGCGCAGCCGTCGACGTGGTTGTCCAGCGGGAAAATTCGATGCTGGCCAACTTTGGCATTGTTGATTTGTGGACTCAACTGTGGGTGTTGGGGGCGATTACCGCCTTCTTCTGGATGGGTGAGTCGGTTTTTGACTACATTAATGAATGGCAGTGGCGCAATCTGGCCCAGAGCATTCAGCACGATTTGCGTCAAGATGCGTATGACCACGTGCAGGGGATTGAGTTGGCCTATTTTGAGGACCAAAGCATTGGCGGCCTAATGGCGATTCTGAACGACGATATCAACCAGTTGGAACGCTTTTTGAACCAAGGGGCCAACCGGATTATCGGGTTGATCATGACCTTACTTGTGATTGGCGGGTCGTTTTTGTACATCGCGCCGTCGGTAGCGTGGATGGCCATCCTGCCGATTCCATTTGTGGCTTGGGGATCGATTCGGTTCACTTCGATTTTGGAGCCGCTGTACAAAGCGGTGCGGGAAAAAGCCGGGTTGCTCAACGGGCAGTTGGCCAATAATTTAGGCGGCATCGCCACGATTAAAAGCTTTACGGCCGAGAAATATGAGTCCGGCCGGATACGTGGTTTTAGCGACGATTATCGACTCACCAACCGGTCCGCCATTAACTACAGTGCCCTGTTTGTGCCGCTGATCCGCATGTTTATCATGGGCGGTTTTGTGGCGATGATTATCTACGGCGGCCGGTTAGCGCTTGAGGGTGGGTTAAACGTTGGCCTGTACAGCGTGATGGTGTTTATGACCCAACGTTTGCTTTGGCCGTTGACCTCGCTGGGTGAAACGCTGGATACCTATCAGCGGGCGATCGCTTCAACCAACCGTGTGATGGATCTGCTTGAGAAAGATCCTCAGATCAAAACGGGCAGCGTGCCATTGCCTGTGTCCCATGTGGCTGGGGATGTGGTGTTTGAGGATGTGAGTTTTAACTATCAATCCAATACCGCTGTCAAAGTGGTACAAGATTTCTCGATCAACATTCCGGCCGGATCGATGGCGGCGTTTGTGGGGCCAACGGGTGCCGGTAAATCAACCTTGATCAAGCTGATTTTGCGTTTTTACGATGTGACCGGCGGCCGGATCACGCTGGAAGGGCATGACCTGCGGGATTTGAATCTGACCGATTTAAGATCAGCTGTTGGGTTGGTCAGCCAAGACGTCTTTTTGTTTCACGGGACGGTGCGCGAAAACATCGCCTATGGCTCGTTTGATGCCACGCTTGAAGAGGTGGCTGAAGCGGCAAAAGTGGCCGAGGCACACGAGTTCATCACCCAATTGGCAGACGGGTATGACACCATCGTGGGTGAGCGGGGGATCAAACTATCAGGGGGGCAGCGGCAACGGATTTCGATTGCGCGGGCCGTACTCAAGAACCCTCCCATCCTGATTTTAGATGAGGCGACGTCGGCCGTGGACAACGAGACGGAAGCGGCGATTCAACGCTCGCTAGAACGGATTGCGGTAGATCGCACCACCATTGTGATCGCCCACAGGCTATCAACCGTGCGCAATGCGGACCAGATCTTTGTGCTGGAGCAAGGATCGCTCAAAGAGGAGGGGACCCATGATGAGCTGGTGGCTCTTGGTGGTGCGTATGCGGCGCTGTGGAAAGTGCAAACGGGGGAACGTTAGAATTGCGAATGGTAAATTCTAAATTGCGAATGGTGAATGAATAAATTTGAAAATACACCAAGATGGTTGCATTGGATGCTAGGGCTGGGTCGGCCGGAGACGATTTTGTCTGAGGCTGAAGCGGACGTTGAGCGGGAAGAAAATTTCCGCTGGAATGTGGCCTTTAACTCGCTCGATGTCGTCTCTTTTCATGTCGGTATTAATCTGATCTCGGCGACTACCATCCTGCCGCTGTTTATCAGCAAGCTGTCTGTTAGCCCGATTCCGCTGGCGATTTTGGCGATGGTGGCTCAGGGTGGGTTCTTTTTGCCGCAGTTGTTTACGGCCAACTTTATCGAACGGCTTGACCATAAAAAACCGATGGTGGTGAATGTCGGCTTTTTTACCGAGCGGCTGCCGATGATCATTTTGCCCTTCATCCCGCTATTGGCACTGACTGCGCCGACCGGTGCGCTGGTGCTTTTTTTGCTGGTTTATTCGTGGTTTACGTTTGGGGGTGGTGTTATCGCCCCGGCCTGGCAAGATATGATCGCCCGCTGTTTTACGCCGACCAAGCGCGGCCGGTTTTTCGGGGTAAACATGTTTTTGGGAGCCCTAATCGGGGTAGGGGTTGCGACTTGGGCCAGCTATATTTTGGAGGTGGTTGCGTTCCCGCGTAGTTTTGTGCTGCTGTTTGGGGTGGCTGCCACATCGTTTACGGCCAGCTGGTTCTTTTTGATGCCGGTGCGCGAGCCGATTGAAGCCGGCCGTGATTCACAGGTTTCGATCCGAGACTACTTTGCAGAATTGCCCGCATTGCTTAAAGCTGACCCGAATTTCCGTAACTTCTTAATTGCCCGCTTTGTGATCGCTTTGGCTGAGATGGGGACCGGCTTTCTGACCGTTTCTGCGATTCAGACGTTTGATGTGTCAGACGGGACGGTGGCTCAATTTACGATTGTGACCCTAGTCGGGCAAACGGCCGCTAGTTTGATTATGGGGTTTTTCTCTGACAAATATGGTCATCATTTGTCGTTTCAGGTCGCTGTGCTGGCCTTGATTTTAGCTTTTGCAGGGGCGTGGCTGGCGGCCGGACCTTTTTGGTATTTCGGCGTCTTTTTCTGTTTGGGGTTTTATACCGGGGCGAGATCAGTATCTGCCATGCTGTTGGTGTTTGAGTTTACCGGCCCCAAAAAGCGGCCGACCTACATCGGCATCGCCAACACGTTGATCGGGATTGGCAGCATGGTTGCTCCGCTGATTGGTGGAGGTTTGGCAGCCTTAGGCTACAGCTGGCTATTTGTAGCGAGTACGGTTGCCAGTGTTGTTGGGTTGTTTCTGTTTCGATATTGGGTCAACGAACCCCGCACAGCCACAGCTTAAGAGGGGCTTTAATCAAGCTTAACAGCTGTTTTTAACCTGATTGATCAGGTTTCCGGTCTTAAACGAGGGCTTGAGCCCTCGGAGAAATGGCTTAATGGCTGAACGGAATGTATGTGGGGACGGCTATTAAAATTCCGTTTTTAAACAAAATCAAAGCTAGCAGTGGAGAAAAAGGGCCATTGTTGAACGGGCAATATTTCCTTTATCCTAGAGTTCTTTAAAGGAATAGGATGCCGATCAGTCGTTTTTGATTTTCCGGCCCTGACTCAACAAAAACTGACCTATGCTTGATCTAATTGAAATAGCCTGCCCAAACTGTCTTTCATCTATCGAACTTGAATTTAATAACCATGGCAGCACCGTGCGTTGCGAAGCGTGCCATAGTAACTTTCTGCTCGAGGGACATCTGTGCCATTATTGTCACGCTTTTTACAAAAACGACGTTGATTTGTGTGGTAAATGTGGCACCAAGATGATGCGAACCTGTGGTAAATGCCAAACATCAAATTGGGCCGGAGAAGAATATTGCAAGTCTTGTGGGGTTTCGATGGATCTGATGGACGTGTCGATTCAACGTTACCATGAAGAATCTGCCCTGTTTCGAGAAGCAAAGTTGGAACAAGTGCGTGAGGTTCGGGCTCAACAAGCGGCCGAATCTGCCAAACGGATGGCGCGATTTGAGCAGATGGAGGTAGAACGGAGAAAGCGGCTTTTGGAGCAGGAGAAGGGGCAACAAAGGCGAGACCGATTAAAAATGATCGGAACTGTTTTTTATGTGACCGCCTTGATCTTAGTGGTGATTGTCATTCGGATTATTTTTTAGGCTGCTTTTCTGCCTGCGCAGGAATGACAAAGGATTCGCACAGAGGGACAAGCATTTGCTTTAAAGCTGTTTAGAGGTTTAAAGAGTAGGCAAAAAATTGCTCGCCCGTTTTGTGCCAACCCATTTTCTCATATAGCCCTTGCCCGGGGTGGTTGTCTTTGCCGGTGAGCAGATCCATCCGTTTGGCCCCTTGGCTTTTGCAATAGTCGGCCGCCCGTTGCATCAGCGCCGTCCCCACATCTTTTTGCCGCGCATCTGCGTCTACATAAA
>JAHDEN010000082.1 GCA_020628815.1 Chloroflexota bacterium
ACTTTTGGGAAGAATTAGACGGCACAGAAGAAGAGACTGATCCTGTTTTGGATGAGACCGATTCAGACATTATTGAGTGCCCGTACCTGCCACTTAGGGATTTGGTTCTTTATCCCCAAATGGTGATGCCTTTGTTTATCGGCCGAGATAAATCGCTTGCGGCCGTCTATGCAGCCGATGCCAACGGGGAGCGCCTAATTGTATCTGCCCAAAAAGATCCTGAGGTTCACGAACCAACGGCCGATGACATTTATGAAGTCGGCACTGAAGTAACCATCAGCAAATTTTTGAAGATGCCGGACCAGTCGAACAGTGTATTGGTACAGGGACGCCGCCGGATCAAAATTTTAGAATTTGTACAGCTCGAACCGTATATACGTGTTAAGGCTCAGATTTTGCCCGAAGACGATTCATGGGACCGCGAAATGGAAGCGCTGATGCGCACCACGGTTGATTTCTTCGAGAAAGTTGTCGCCCTCAATCGCAAAATCCCTGACGATGCTTTTGCCTTTGCCATTAACATTGATGAGCCGGGCTGGTTGGCCGATTTCATTGCTTCAACATTAGACACTGACGTAAAAATGCGCCAGTCGATTTTAGAAAACCTGAACCAGAGCGAGCGTTTGCATCGGGTGAGTGTGCTATTGGCTCGTGAGCTCGATGTTCTAGAGCTGGAAGAACACATCCAATCCAAAGTTCAGGATGAAGTTGATAAGTCGCAGCGGGAACATTATTTGCGTGAGCAAATGCGAGCGATCCAAGGTGAGCTGGGTGAAATCGACGTTTTCTCTCAAGAGACGGAAGAGTTGCGCGAACTGCTCGAAACTAAAAATCTGCCGGAAGTTGTCTACAAAAAAGCAACCAAAGAGCTTTCTCGTCTGAACAGTATGCCGTCAATGGCTCCAGAGGTTGGGGTGATTCGGACCTATCTTGATTGGGTTCTAGATTTACCTTGGAATAATTCAAACAAAGAGACTTTAGATGTCTCGGCCGCCGCAAAAATTTTGGATGAGGATCACTACGGCCTCGAAAAAGTGAAGGACCGCATTCTTGAGCATATCGCCACGCTACAGCTGGCGCCAGATCGTAGCCGCGCCCCGATTTTGTGTTTTGTTGGCCCTCCGGGAACGGGCAAAACGTCTATGGGTAAATCGATTGCCCGAGCATTAAATCGTGAGTTTGCTCGCATTAGCTTGGGCGGTGTGCGTGACGAGGCTGAAATTCGCGGCCATCGGCGCACCTACATCGGCGCGCTACCCGGCCGGATTATTCAGGCGATGCGCAAAGCCGGAACAAACAATCCGCTTTTCATGCTCGACGAGATCGACAAACTAAGCAGTGATTTTCGTGGCGACCCCGCCTCTGCCCTGCTCGAAGTGCTCGACCCTGAACAAAATAACACCTTTGCGGATCACTATCTTGACTTAGACTTTGATTTATCAAACGTCATGTTCATCACCACGGCCAACTCGCTCGACACCATCCCCGGCCCGCTTTTAGACCGGATGGAAGTAATCGACTACCGGAGCTATCTGGAAGAAGAAAAAATCGAGATTTGCCGCAACTTCTTGATTCCGCGCCAATTAGAACTACACGGGTTGACCAACGCCAAACTCCGCTTTACAGATGAGGCTCTTAAACTGCTGATCCGCCGCTACACGTGGGAAGCTGGGGTGCGCAGTTTAGAGCGAGAAGTGGCAAACGTTTGCCGAAAAATTGCTCGACGCGTGGCTGAAAAACGACGTCATCCTAAAAAATTAACCGAAGCACAGATCATAGATTTGCTGGGCTCCCCCCCGCTCAGTGAGCGCAAAATTCGGGACGAAGATGAAATCGGGGTCGCCAACGGGATGGCTTGGACCTCGAACGGTGGCGATGTCATGTACATCGAAGTGAACCTGATGCCGGGCAAAGGGTCGCTGACACTAACGGGTCAATTGGGCGATGTCATGCAGGAATCGGCCCGTGCGGCCCTGACTTACACCCGCTCGATGGCTGATCATTTGGGGTTAGATCCAGAGGTGTTTGATAAAACAGACATCCACATTCACGTCCCTGATGGTGCGGTGCCTAAAGATGGTCCATCGGCCGGTGTTGCTTTAGCATCTGCTCTAATCTCTGCGTTTACCGGCAAGCCTCTGCGCCGTGACATCGGGATGACGGGTGAGATCACCCTGCGCGGCCGCGTGTTGCCCGTAGGCGGTATCCGCGAAAAAGCGTTGGCGGCACGCCGGTTAGGGATTCGGGACTTTATTTTGCCCACCCGCAACGAAACAGACATTGAAAGCATTCCGTCTCACCTACGCCAAGACCTCAACTTTATCAAAGTAGATCGGGTTGATCAGGTGCTGAGCAACGTGTTTAAAAGCTGATCGGGATCAGTTGTATGGCTCTCATCACGTCAACGTCTAATCAGCTTTTTAAACAGATTCGCAAGCTGGATCAAAAAAAGTTCCGCAAAAAAGAGGGAGTCGGCTTTGTGGATGGCTTGCGCGGTGTGCTAACGGTTGCTGAAGAAGCCCCTCATCTTTTAGAAAAAGTGATTATAGCCCCAGAGCTTTTGACCGGTGACCGGGCTGAAAGCCGCTTGAACGAACTGGTTCCGGCCGACAAGCGGGTCGAGTTTTCAGCCGATTTGTTTCGGGCACTGTCAGACCGTGACAATCCGGCCGGATTGGGTGCCCTCGTCCTTTCTCCCCTCATAAACTTAGACCAATTTGCCCCCCCTACTGCTGAAAGCCGCTATCTGATTTTGGACCGGATTGGTGATCCCGGGAACTTGGGAACGATGATTCGCACGGCGGATGCGGCCGGAATGACGGCCGTGTTGCTTGTGGGAACCGGTGTCGATGTGCTCCACCCATCTGCCTTAAAAGCCAGTTTAGGCACCGCCTTTACACTGCCAATTTGCCAACCAACGGTTGAAGAGCTCGAATTGTGGAAGAAAGAATATGCGGTCAATTTTGTTGGGACCTCTGCCAAGGCAGATTCTGACTACGCGAATTCCGCTGTAGAGGGACCACTTTCGATTTTGCTAGGCAACGAGCGTGAGGGGCTTTCGGCCGAGCTGATTGAGATGACCGACATCATGGTGTCTATTCCGATGCGTGGGCAGGCATCCAGCCTGAATGTGGCAATTGCGGCCGGGATTCTGATGTATCAGTTGTAATGTTCGTTTGGTTAAGCGGTGAGCCCCTACTAAAATTCAAGCGTGTCCACAAACTCTAAATCTTTTTCGCAGGCACTTTGGCGCATCTACAATCGGCCGGATCGGCCGCTACCGTTTGCCTACGGAGGCAACCTACCTTGGGATGACCCCGATTTTTCCGCAAGAATGCTCCGTGAGCACCTGACACAAGATCACGGAGCCGCATCACGCAAAACAGAAGAGATCGCTCATCAAATCAATTGGTTTGGGGAAAAGTTAGGCTTGCAACAGGGGCATCACTTGCTGGATGTGACCTGCGGCCCCGGTCTTTATGCGGTTCAATTAGCCCAGCGTGGGATCCGAGTAACAGGCACCGATTTTGGCCCGGCCGCCCTCGAGTACGCCCGGGAGTTAGCTAAAAACCAGAAAGTAACCGACATGGTTACAATAGTAGAAACTGATGTACGCACGTGGAATTATCCGGCCGAAACATTTGACGCCGCCCTGCTCATTTATGGCCAATTGGCCGTGATGAGTAAAGACGAGGCCCAAACAGTGCTCAACGGCATCTGTCAATCATTAAAACCGGGCAGCAAGCTGGTGGTTGAGCTGCTTAACCAAGATCGAATAGATACGAAAGATAGCAGTTGGTGGTATACGGACGAAAAGCGCTTATGGGGAGATGCCCCTTTTATGTTATTGGGCGAGCGCAAATGGTATGCGGCCGAAAAGCTATCCATGGAACGCTATTTCACCATCCATTTAGAAACCGGTCAGCTAGACGAGGTCGTTTTGAACGATCAAACATATTCGACCCAAGAAATGACCCAGATGATGCTGTCGGCCGGTTTTTCACAAGTACAAATTTACCCTGACTGGGACACAGTTCCTCTATATGATTCACAAGAATGGAACGTGTACGTGGCTACAAAATAAGCATCGTGGCTCAGTACAGTGTAAAAATTCAGATGACCAACCGCTTTTGTGTAGCGTAAATTCCTTCTCTTGATAAAGTTAACGGTTCAAGTAGCACGTTTTAAATAATTCAAGCTCCCCACCTTACCCCCTATTTTTACTATGAAAATTCTATTTATTTCAGCAGAAGTTTTTCCCTTTGCGAAACGAGGCGGCCTTGCCGATGTTGTGGGTTCGCTACCCAAAGATCTAGCAAAATTAGGGCACGATGTACGGGTGGTTATGCCAGCTTACAGTCAAATTGAGCAGAGTTATGCAAACGGTACGCTTGAAATCACCCCGCTACCGATTACGTTTAATGTTCAAGTCGATGGCATTCACACGGAAACCGGCGGCTTCTCTGGGGTTTTGCCTGGCACAGAGATTCCGATTTATTTTGTCGCCAACCAACAGCTTTTGGGGCGGCCGGAAATTTATGGGTATCCGGACGATGTTTATCGTTTTTCGTTTTTTAGCAAAGCGAGTCTACAGCTCATGGTTGAAAGCTTGGATTGGACCCCAGACGTGGTGCATGCCCACGATTGGCACACAGCCCCGGCCGTTACATGGCTGGCCACGGCCGGCAAAACCGATCCCCGCTATGCCGACATAAAAACCTTGTTCACTATCCACAACTTAGCCCACCACGGCAAAGCTAATTGGCACATTTTCAACTACTTACAGCTGCACACCCACTCACTAGAAGAAGAAACCTACGACGAAGTTAACTTCATGGCCCGTGGCATTTACCACGCCCACAAAGTCAACACCGTTAGCCCAACCTATGCCAACGAGATCATGACTCAAACAGGCGGCACAGGGTTAGACGGGCTGTTGCGCTATCGCAGTACCGACGTATCCGGAATTCTGAACGGCTTGGATACTGAGGTCTGGGACCCCAACACCGACAAAAACCTGAAAGCTCGCTACACGGCCAAAAAATTAGCTCCACGCAAAAAGAACAAAGCACATTTGCAGGCAAAAATGGGGCTAGAGGTTAACCCTGATATCCCACTGCTCGCCATGATTTCCCGGCTTGATTATCAAAAGGGATTAGACCTAATGGGCGAAGTTGTATACCGATTGCTTGAAGGTGAGTGCGGCCCCATCCAAATCGCCCTGCTCGGCAGCGGCCAGCCAGAATACGAAATGATGTTTCGGCAGTTTGCGCAAAGGTATCCTGACAAAATTGCGACAGAATTTAAATATCGTGCCGATTTGGCCCCGCTTATTTACGGGGGTAGCGACATGTTTTTAATGCCTTCGTTATTTGAACCGTGTGGCTTAGGGCAGCTTATCGCCATGCGTTACGGCAGCATTCCGGTTGTACGGGCAACAGGTGGTTTAGCCGATACAGTGATTGATAATGAGACCGGGTTTGTTTTTGATGAATACAGCACCAACTCGTTTTGGCTAGCTGTGCAAAAAGCCACAGACGTCTATAATAACGACAAAAAGAAGTGGAAAACAGTCCAAACCAACGGGATGAAACAAGATTTTTCTTGGGGACAATCTGCATCACACTACGAGAGACTGTATCAGTCAATAGCAAACTAATTGCACATAACACATTATGATAAAGAGCCTCAACGGGATGAAAGCTTTTTGGGTTGTCTGGATCGGGCAGCTTGTCTCTTTAATCTCTACATCTATGGTCAATTTTGGCCTGACAATCTGGGCTTATGAAGAAACAGGATTAGCGACAGCACTGGCATTAGTTGCTGTGTTTTTCATGGTGCCTCTGCTCGTACTTAGCCCGTTTGCAGGGGTGATAGTTGACCGTTCAAACCGAAAATTAATGATGATTGTTAGTGATGCTGGGGCTGGCATCGCAACGATCATGATCCTGATCCTCTTTCAGATGGGTCAGCTCGAAGTTTGGCACCTCTACATTTCGGCTTTCCTCGTCGGTTCTGCCCAAACGTTCCAATGGCCCGCACTGTCATCCGCTATTTCAACCATGTTGCCGAAAGAACAATTCGGCCGTGCGCACGGTCTTATCTCTCTGGCCGATGGTGGTTCTCAAATTTTTGGGCCGATTTTGGCCGCGGCCGCCTATGGGTTTCTGGGGCTTGGTTTTATTCTCTGGATCGATATCTTTACTTTTTCGTTTGCGATTCTGGCGCTGATCTTAGTTGTTATCCCACAACCTGAAGTTTCGGCCGAAGGTGAAGAGAGCCGAGGCAGTTTTATAGAAGAATCAAGCTACGGATTCCGGTTTATTTGGGAGCGGCCGTCTCTACTTTATCTGCAACTGGTCTTTATGGTCGGCAACTTTTTCGCCACCATCGCGTTTACCCTCATGGCGCCGCTTATTTTGGCCCGCACCGGCAATAACGAAATCATGCTGGGTACCGTTCAGTCGTTAGGCGCAATCGGTGGCGTGTGTGGAGCACTGCTCATGAGCTGGTGGGGCGGCCCCAAAAAGCTTGTTTATGGTGTTTTAGGCGGCTGGGCGTTAAGCGGTCTGCTATCCCTCCCGCTGGGCCTTTCACGCACCGTCGTTATGTGGTCTATCTTCGCCTTTTTAGGGGCGATGGTGATTCCCGTCTTGAACGGATCAAATCAGGCGATATGGCAGCGCAAAGTCCCGGCCGATGTTCAGGGGCGCGTATTTTCGATTCGGCGCATGATCGCTTGGATGGTAAACCCCATCGCTGCATTACTGGCGGGGGTCATAGCAGATCGTTGGTTTGAGCCAGGCTTGATGCCAGGGGGAGTACTCGAGCCGTCATTTAGCTGGCTGGTTGGCGTCGGCCCCGGCGCTGGGATGTCACTGATTTGGGTATTTGCCTGTGTAGGTTCGGCCGCTGTTGGTATCAGCGCCCTTTTTATTAGCACCATTCGGGATGTAGAAGTTTTACTCCCTGAAAAAGCTGCGTAAGCGTCAGTAAACAACAACCATAGCCGGTAACGAGCCAAATATCATCGATCAATAGGACCGCTTGGTTATACTTTGGTTATCATTCCAAATCAAAAGAAAAACCGTAATATAGCCATCCTACACTGAGCTTAGTGAACAAAGCGGTGGAAGGCTAAATTTTATTGCTCTGGTACCACGAGTGTTTGACCAATCAATAATTGCTAGATGTCAAAACGGGGCGAACACTTTAGGCTTCGCCATTTGGGATTAGCATCCTCTCAAAAGAAGTTGAGCGAAGGACTAGTACTCGATCAAATAAACATTTTGTGAATATTCCCAGAGTTATCCATATTCACCCATCTCGGTGTATAATACGCATAACTCTAGTACCACAGTAAGCTTTCTCAATTCACACTTTCTTATGGACCAAGACGATCTCGAAGGCAAATCCCAAGCGGAACGGCTTGAGGCACTCTATCAAATCAGCTCACGTCTGGGGAGTACGCTTGATTTACAAGAACTTTTAAATCTTGTAATCGATTCTGTTATCCAGTTAACTGGGGCTGAGCGAGGATTTATCGTCCTAATCGATGAATGGGGCGCTCTTCAAACGATGGCCGCTCGTTTCATCGATGATACGGAAATAAACGAAAACGAAATTCCTGTCAGCCGAACCATCGTTCAGCGAGTTGTTTCAACCGGAGAATCGGTTGTGACCAGCAACGCGCAAGATGACCCTCGGTTTGGCGACCGTGCCAGTGTAATCGGCTACCAGTTCCGCTCAATTATGTGTGCCCCATTAAAGGCACGCGGCAAAGTGTCTGGCGCTGTTTTTGTTGATAACCGGCTGATGAGCGGCGTTTTTAACGACGATGACTTGGACCTGTTGGTTACTTTTGCCAATCAAGCGGCAATGGCGATCGACAATGCTCAACTTTTCCAACAAACAGATCAAGAGCTAAATCGCCGTGTTGAAGAGCTGACGCTTTTCCAAAGCATTGACCGTGAACTGCACAAATCTTTAGACATGCAGCAAACGCTTGACTTGGTTCTAAACTGGGCCGTGCGTTTAACCGATGCTGAATGGGGTGCAGTTGGGCTGATCGAAAAGAACGAAGCCCGAATCTCGGCCGAACGGATCTTGCTCGTCTTCTCTTATGAAGGGGATGAAGAAAATTCTTTGCAAGGCAGCAAGATTCCATTAGATCATCCAACTGTGTCAAACGTTCTTCAATCCGAAGACACTGTACACATTCGCCAAACATCACCGGCCGAATCTTTGGGTGACAACGCAGGATTTGCACAATTAGCCGTACCCATCCGCTTAGACGGCAAAGTAATCGGGATTATTATTCTCGAAAGTAACTACTCAACCCGCTTTGCAGATGGAGACATCGATTTTGCTAATCGCTTGTCAGACCGTGCGGCCGTGGCCGTTGGAAACTCTCGCTTGTATTTGCGGCTGCAAAAAGCGATCGAAGCACGCAACACCTTCATCTCTTTGATGACCCATGAATTGCGTATTCCGCTCACCTCGATTCGAGGATATGCAGATTTGTTGGCCCGCCAGTTGGTTGGACCCTTAACAGATCAACAATCAAATTTTATTGAAATTATTCGCCGCAATATTTCACGTATGAGCGGCTTAATTAGCGACCTTTCCGATATCAATCGGATGGAAGCAAACCGGATGGCATTAGACATATACAACTTTGATATGTCAACGGCCATCGACGAAGTTGTGAATCGCTTTAGAACAGACATTGAAGCCAAACAGCAAACACTGTCTGTTGAACTCCCATCTACCCCGGTGCATGCCCGTGCAGACTATGCTAAAACAACCCAAGTTTTGGGCAACTTAGTTAGTAACGCATATCGCTACACACCAGAGGGTGGACAAGTAACCATCAAATTAACATCTGGTGTTGAAAATGATGAGTATTTGCGGATTGAAGTGATCGACAACGGTTTGGGAATGAATGAAACTGAACTAGCCCGTGCCTTGGAAATGTTCTTCCGCTCAGAAAACCCTGAGGTAAGAGAGCAGGCCGGTTGGGGATTGGGACTTTCAGTTGCAGATATGCTTGTGCGCCGGATGCGCGGCCGACTTGTTTTGGAAAGCAAACCCGGTCAGGGGACACGTGCTATGGTCTTTTTGCCACAAGCAAACGTGATGAGATAAACCATAATTTATATGGGGTAGACTGTGCAGAGGGTTTTGGACCCTCTGACGCTGCGAAGAGGTATTATGAACGAAGTGACTGACGCTAGAAAATTACTGCTTAGCTACGATATGAAGCCAGAAGCAGGTCAGGAATACTATCAGTTTGTGTTAGGCCGATATGTACCAATAATGCAAACCTTAGGGCTTGAAATGGCTGAAGCTTGGCACACCGCCTATGGCAATGGGCCTGATCGGATGCTTGTGTTTGTGGCTCAAGATGTTTCTACAATGGAAGATCTTGTTGACAACGAAACGTGGCATGCGCTTAACACCCAGCTGCTAAAATTTGTAACGGAATTCCGTTATAAAGTGGTGCGCTACAAGCAGGGATTCCAGATTTAGTTGAAGATCAGTAGGTCAGTGTCTTTCGCTTCGATGAAATGATCAATCAAGAATTGGTCAGGCGCGAACTAGATGCCAGCCTTCTGGAACACTCCCTCACACAAGAGCCAACAAACCGGAGTCAACAGTTGTTTCAACTTCAGCCGGCAACTCCTTAATCTCCGTAATCTCCTGAAGTAAATCTCGAGCCTCCTCCAGCTTATTCTCTCGAATCAACTCTAGAATTTCAGAATCGACTACTTCATACCAGCGTTTTTTGCGTTCTGGAAAATGTTTGTGCGTCTGCTTCATCCCCGGCCGGATGCTTTGCAACCAGTCCAAATATGTCTTGTACTCTGGGCCAAACTCCGCCTGTAATTTTTGGCGTAACCGTACCGAAAAAGCTGGTGCCGCCCCACTGGTCGAAATCGAGATGGTGAGCGGCCCCTGCCGAATCACCGAGCCTGCCACATAGTTACAGCGTGGAATATCATCCATCACGTTAACTAGGCAGTTTTCATGCAGCCCCTCAGCCCAAATACGGCAATCCTCTAACGGGGTAAAGCGTTCAGCCAGCACAAAAAATGCCCCTTTCAGATCACCCGGCCGATAGTCTCTGGCGAACCATACAAACTCGCCTGCGTCTGCAAGATCCTGAAGCTCATCTGTCAGATGGGGGGCGATAACGGTTAAATTTGCCCCTACTTCTAGCAATCCTTTGACCTTAAATTCAGCCTCATGGCTGCCACCGATCACAATACAGTGTTTTTTATCTAACCCGACTAAAAAAATTGGATATGGTTTCATAGTTTTAGTTGTCAGTATTCAGTGATCAGTTTCTAGTCTTTAGCTTGCTAGAAACTGATCACTGAATACTGTTTACTGATAACCGCGCGCAGCGACATGGATGCCGCACTCGGTCTTCTCACGTCCCGCCCACCGGCCGGAGCGTTCGTTACCGCCTGCGGCCGTTTTAGCCGTGCATGGCCAGCAGCCAATGCTCGCATACCCTTCAGCATGCAACTGGTTGAGGGGGAGATGATGGGTGTGAATGTACGTCAACGTTTGTTCGCGGGTCCAATGGGCCAGCGGGGCAAACTTCACCACCTGGTTCCCCTCATCCCAGCTAACAACCGGAGCATGAGCACGGGTGGCCCCTTGATCACGGCGAATACCGGTAATCCAGCCTCGCTTGTTAGCCAAGTATCGTTTTAACGGCTCAACCTTGCGCAGATGACAACATAAGCCTGGCTCGCTCTGCCACAGCTTGGGACCAAACCGTTTGCCTTGATCATCGAGCGAAAGACCACAGTGAACCTCTTGTATCGTGATTCCCAAGCGACCCTGCAACTCGTCTCGCAGGGCGTGCGTCTCAGCAAAATGCAAATCGGTGTCCAAGTAGAAAATCGGTGTCCACGGCCGTATGTCTGACAGCATGTGCATCAGCACAATGCCAGACAGCCCAAAACCGGTAGACAGAGCCACATCATCCCCCAGTTTTGTCGTGACCCAACGGAGCAGAGCCTGCGGCCCGGCCGCTGTAAAGCGCCTATTCAGCGCATCGATATTGGATGGGAACCAGTGGGTGGGGGTGGTTTGCGTGTCTAACATCTTTTTTTAGATAGTAAAAAGTGGTAAGTGGTAAGTGGGAAGGATGAAGTGGGTATTCGCTTATCACTTCATCCTTATTACTTCATACGTCCTTGCTACTTGCCGATCAATCAACAACCTCTGCGCCGCCACAAATCCGGCCGAAACGCTCGATTCCCGTCCCACCAGATGCAAAATCGTTCCGGCAGTGAGCGCCACTTGGTCATGGGCCGGTCCAACTTCGCCGTTTATCACAGCTTGGTTGATCGCCACATGCTGGCTCAGCTCGGCCGGAACCGTGATCCGCTCCCGTTCAGCCAGCCCAACATCGGCCGGTGATAGGGTGAGATCAGTCTCTAGGCTTGTGCCAATAATTTTTGTCCGGCGGCCAGACGCCATTTCGATAGAGCCTTCTTCCCCCTGCACCATCCAACTGGCTTGTGTGCCGGTCTGTGTCGAGCGAATCCGCTCCATGTAGTTGGCGTGGAAAAAGCCGCTAAACTGAAACGGCGCATCGGCCGGGTTAAACAGTTTTTCTATCGTGTTAGCTACCGTGCGCAGTCCAAAAAGATGGCGAATTCCAAGAAAATCGACCCACTTTGGGAAAAATTGGGCCATGTCTAAAAAGCCAAAGCCAACGGTTTCGATCATTTTTTCAACCGATTTGGGATCCAAGTCGGCCGGAATGCCGAGGCCGCGCAACACTTGGCCGGGGGTAATGCCGCTTTTGGTCGGCACATTTTCGCCGCCGTGCAAAATGGTTGGCACACCGGCAGCAACTAGTGTGAGCGCCACGGCCGGGGCCAGCTGAGCCGTTTTTGATTTGCCGTTGTACGGACAAGCGATATCAACCAATCCACCCACTTGCGGCCGGATACGTGTCAAAAACTCATCTCGGATCACATTGGTGAAGCCGTTGATCTCGTCAACCCCTTCACCCTTAACCCGCTGGGTCAGCAACAGCGCCCCGATTTGCGCGTCGGCCGCTGTGCCGTCAAGCAACATGCGCATACACGCCACTGACTCATCATAGGTCAAATCACGCTTTAGTTTTTCACCACGGCCGGTTGCCCGCAGAAATTGTTTGAATTGGTCTGACATTGTCGCTTCGCTTACACAACCAATCTTTGATTGGTCAATCTGATTCGTAGGCTAGTCATTTTTGCGTGGCAAAAATGACTAGCCCCAATGGTTTATACCGGCACAGGCGCAATCTCAACTTCAATCGTTAACGCATTGCGCGGGTCATCCCCCGCCACATTCCGCACGGCGCTAATTGGCCCAAACACATCCTGCGGGTCGTTCAGCACAATTTGTTGGATAGCTTCAAACGATTCGGCCGTGTTTGGCACCGCCAACCGGTCTGCAATGCGAATCTCAAGCCGGGCCGGATCAACGTTAATACCGGTATCACGCTTTAGCAGCTCGGCCGCACGACGAACACGAGCCAGTGCCACACCTAAACGGGCGGCAACTGTGTCAGCCCCGGCAGGCCAATCCCGCTTGTGCTTGTACGTTACACCCGGCCGACCGTCAGCCAAATCGAGTGCGTAATCCCCTTCATGACCCATCAGCAACAGCCCCGGGCCGTTTGGCACATGGCGATAATCGGCCACATCAAGCACAAGACCATCTAGTTCATTCTGCTGAATCCAGCCGTGAAACACGGAGACAAGATCAGCAAGGTTAATCTCTTCGGTGATAAATAGTTTGATTTGAATTCTTTCTGGAAACATTTTTTAGTGAACAGTTTCCAGTAACCAGTAATCAGTTTGGCGTTGAATCCGACTGATCACTGGTTGCTGGTCACTGACTACTTTAGCTAAGCGAGTAAGTTCGGTATGCCACCACTGCCAGCCTCGGCCGCAATTTTGGCGTCACAAGCGTGGGCCGCTTCAATAAACAGATTGGCTTCTTCGATACGACGGCGAGCCACTTCCTCATCAATTTTCTCTGGGGCCTCTGCATGGCGGCTGAATAAATACCGGCCGAATTTCCCTTTTGCAAAGCGATCAAAGAACAATTTTGTGTCAAAGAAACGGCTCTTAAACTCAGCCACAATCCGATCAGGGTCGTCCCCAATATCGATGTATTGATTACGAATTAGCGCCCGAGCAGCCAAGATCATCGCCTTGTATGCGCCAGCCTCCGCCTCCACAAATCGCCCTTCGTCCAGATCGATGAGCGCATCAAACGCCTCACCTTCTGCGCGAGCCACTTCAATCTCAAACAGCGACACAATTTCACCCGCACACTCTCCAATTCCCATATCGCTCATGGTGAACTCACGTGGATCGCCCCAGTCAGAGAAATATTCTGGCTTTTCGGCATAGCTCGGCACATCCATAAACGGCTGGATCAGGGTGCGTACCTCTTTTTTGCCGTACCGGCCGATCCAATCGTGAAACGTCTCTTCTGCCGTCCGGTCGGCCGCATAAGTTTCGGTGATGGTGTCAAACACGGCCGGGATATTTCTCGATGGAACCGCTCCGATCGCCAACCCATATGCTCCGCCGTTGTCCTTCCATTTGCCACCAAGCACAACTTGAAAATGGGGCACCGCTCGGTTTTCACGACGGCGACTGTTGCCAAAAAAGCCGATGTCAGCCACATGGTGCTGACCGCAGGAGTTAAAGCAGCCAGATACTTTGACTTTCAAATCCTGAATAGCGGGGTCCAGCGAGCCGTTTTTCTCGATCAAACGGTCACGCAGTTCGGCCGACAAGCCGCGCGATGAGGCGATCCCTAACTTACACGTATCCGTACCGGGGCATGAGGTGATATCGGTCACTTTTTCCGCACCGGGGTCAGCCAACCCCCATCGATCCAAAGCGCTAAAGACGGCCGGCAAATCTTTTTCAGAAACCCAGCGGAGAACTAAGTTTTGCTCTACCGTAGCGCGTAAACTTTCACCCACATACTCACGGGCGATATCGGCCAACGCATAAGCTTGATCGCTTGAAATATCACCCAGCGGCAGTTTGATGGTGATCGTGGTGTACCCCTCTTGTCGCTGGTGATAAACGTTGGTCGCATACCAATCGTTAAACCCTTCTGGCAAAGGTGCACCGTTCAAAAAGGTGGGTGGCTTGAGCGCCACTTCAGTTTGCTCCGGCACATCTTGCAAAAAGCTGGTCCAGCGGTCATCGTGGGGCAAAATTTTGCGCTCCTCTTCCACCAACCGCTGGAACTCTTCCAATCCCAGCTTGGCCACTAAGAACTTAAGCCGCGCCCGATTCCGGTTTTTCTTTTCACCCAATCTCGCAAATACGCGAGACACAGCCTGCGCCTGTGGCAAAATCTCAGCCTCTGGCACCATTTCAGCAAGGACTTTGGCCTGATGCGGCACAGTGCCTAAACCGCCCCCCACATACACATCAAAGAACCGCTTGATTTCACCATCAACGATTTCAGTTTTGGCCACGTAACCTAAATCATGGAACCGAACAAGACCGCAAGCCTCATCAGCACAGCCGGAAAAGGCGATTTTAAATTTCCGGCCGAAGTCCTGCACATCGTCATGCCCCATCAAAAACCAGGTCATCGCATCGGCGTATGGGGTGATGTCAAACGCCTCAGTGCGGCACACACCGGCCAACGGACAGCCACAAATGTTGCGCACACTGTTGCCACACGCCTCGCGCGTCGTAATGCCAACCGCTCCCAACCGGCGCATCAGGTCCGGCGTATCTTCCAGATGGATAAAGTGGAGCTGAATGTCCTGCCGAGTAGTGATGTGCAAAATATTGTCTGAATATTCTTCAGCCAACTGGGCCATTGCCTCAAGTTGTTCAGGGTTCAGCCCCCCGTAGGGAATCTTGATCCGCTGCATACCAGGGGCATCCCATACCGTTTCAGCCCCTTTGGTCAACCCGTCAGACGGGAACGGCAACGTGCGGGATTCGATCCCATCGTGCCGCTGGCCGTTGTCGTATCGCTGGCCGTAAGCACCACGGCGCAGGCGGGTTTCACCAAATACCTGATCGGTTAATTTGCCCTGCTTTTTAAGCTCTAGCTGATTTTCAAACAGATCGATTTCTTCAGCCAAGCTAGGCTCTATCGCTGTTTGTAACTGGTCTTTCCAAGTTGTGATTGTCATATTCACAGTCCTTAGTTTGCGATTAGACCAGACCGGTTTTAAAAACCGGTCTGGTCCTTCACACTAAAATTTTCGTAATTGTTCAGCACCTTGTGTAGGGGTCGACGCCGTCGGTGTGGGCATTGGGAGCTTCGATCCATTTGTGTTCCGACGGCGTCGACCCCTACGGCAATACTTACGACCTGCTGAATAATTACAAATTTTCAACAAAAAAGCCCCGGCGAAATGTCCGGGGCTTGTGCATGCCCGAACCGCTCGAATAGTCGTTTTGCTACGAGGGGGTCGGGAGATAATTTAGTTTTCTAAATAGAAATTTAGTTTAAAACCGACTGACCCTTGTTGCTGATGTACACATACAACAGCAACAACACAGTGCGGTTTGAGCATTTTTATTCATAAGTTTACCTGTCAGGAGTGTAGCGAAATCCCTCTTAGATTTCTTGGATTTTGTTCGTGAATTCTGTGATTTCAGCTTTCTTTCTTCAAAATAAATCTGATTTCACATTTGAATCTTCAAATAGGATCAATTCACCAGATCAACAGAGAGAGAATACAGACAAGCGTACTACTCGAGGTTATATACCAATCTTCAATCAAATCATAAGATAAAGCTTCTTTCCATTCACGTAATTTAAACGTTGGGAAAGCTATGCAGCATTTAGCTCGCAATCACTCACACCACCTTGTTCATTAGGGGATTAATTTGCAGCAGTAACTTAATCTCCAATCCTTAATTTGTTAGTTCTTCTCCAAAAACTCCAAGACCAATTCCTAAAGTTAGCTGGCTTTACCCCCGGCCGATCGTTCCAAAACAGCTATTTCCGCACACGCGGCAATAGAATATTGGTAGCGATCATGATATTGAGCCTGCCGGTTATTGTTGCTTTCCAGATCCCAAGCTTACATGCCATCGAATTTTTTGGACTCACGTTAATATCATTTGCAAAATGGTGTACGTTGCTCCTTGCAGTGGGTATGGCGTGGTGTATTGTCTGGATGCGTACTCGCGCTGTGCATTTACGTCGTTCAGGTCTTGTGCTTTGGCTCCCATTCGGCCGGGTTGCCATCCCCTGGAAAAACATACATGAATTTGAGATTATCCCCCTCAAAGCTCTTTATCCCCCCGAAGAGCTACCCCTTCACCAGCAACAAAAATTAGGGAGCGCTTACAGCACCTCCGGCGTGTTACTTCATCTAGCACCCAACAGCTTAGGCTTAAAAAAATGGCTCTTGCAATGGCCCATGCTGAGTGATCATCCAGACAAGTTATTTTTACCCGTTGATGATTGGGGAGATTTATCTGACAAATTGCGCCAAATAAAAGCCAGCAAATCGGGATCAAACTACAGCACCAATCCGAAAGAGAGGGTGAAGCGCAGCACAAAGTTAGACATTAACCGAGACGAAATTGATATCTTGCTCGTTTCTGCAGGAAACCGTGAAGTCGGGCAACTTATCCAACAAGTTGAAGAAAACTATTCGATTGCAGTAGCCCAAACCGGACTCGATGCGGTGCGAATATATCGCTCGAACGCTCCAAAATTAATTGTGATAGACACCAACCTGCCTAATGATCTAACCCCCATCACATTGATCAAAAGCCTAAATCAGTATAAATCTCGAGGGCATATTTGTGCGCTGGTTGTCACACGCAAAAACATCGATCCAGATCTAGAACTCGAGCTTTTAGAAGCAAATTTCAAAGAGATTTTGATCTTAAAGCGGAACCTGCCCGTCCTGATAAAACGGATTGATTTTTGGCTCGATTGGCAATCACAGGTCGCCAACATGGCCAAAAGAAACCAAGAGCTATACGGCCAAAACCTTCACCAAAAATCTGAACTGGCTCGCCATGGCGAGCTAATGCACTTTTTGCCCAAAGATGTGGCTGAAGAGGTTATTGCGGGAGTTTATTTAAAAGAAGCGGCCCATTTGCGTAAACAGACGGTGACGGTTCTTTTTGCCGACATTGTTGGATTTACCCCGTTATCCGCCCAACTCACGCCAGACACCTTGGCCGAACTGCTAAACGATTATTTACAACGTATGACCGAGGTAGTCGTTAACCATGGTGGGATAGTTGACAAGTTTATCGGTGATGAGGTTATGGCGATTTTTGGAGCACCGGAAGAAGAGCCGGAAACGGTTCAGGTGCAAAATGCGTTTTCGGCCGCCCTATCAATGGTTGAGGTTGTGAAAGCGATGGATAGTGTGTGGCAACATCAACTGCCAGCGGAGCTAAGTATTCGTGCGGGGATTAATACCGGCGTGTGTACGACCGGGCTATTTGGCAGCGAGTCTTTACGCAGCTACACCGTTATTGGCTCTCCCGTTAATCTTGCTGCCCGCCTAACTTCAGCTGCTCCAGCGGGTGGAATTGCGACCTGTGACAACAGCTTAAAATGGGTCAAAATGCGCGCAAAATATTCCACTTTGGGCCAAATCCCACTTAAAGGCATTGTTAAGCCGGTTGAAGTCTATCAAATCTTAAATATGGTGGAGCCAGACCTAATTAAATAGATAACTCCTAACAGCACGTTGGGTGCCAGCACCACGTTTGGTATCATCAGCCAGATGAAACAAACCTCTCTATTCGTGGCACTTGCCACAGTTACCTCTTTTTTCGGATTAGTTGGCTGCTCCACAACACAGGATATTGTAAGTCAGCCTGCAGAACCCACAATAGTGGAAGAAATTGAGCCTACCGCTTCCCCCCTCCCCCTTTTCGAAACCGGCACCTATGGAGACACAATCATTCATGATGGGCTAGAACGCTCCTACATGGTTCATGTTCCCGAAGTCGCCAATTCTGGTGCTGACTTACCCCTGCTGCTCAATCTGCATGGGTTTACCGGCACATCTAGCTCACAAATGAACTATGCAGACTTCCGGCCGATTGCGGAGCGTGAAGGGTTTATTTTGGTTTACCCACAGGGAACTTTGCTGGGTGACGATACCCACTGGAACGTAGGAAGTTGGACCCGGGAAAGCACGGCCGACGATATAGGATTTTTGACCGCACTGATCGATATCATTATTGAAGATTTTAATATCGATGAAAGCCGTGTCTATTCGATTGGTCATTCAAACGGCGGCTACATGAGCTTTCAGCTGGCCTGCCAAATCGGAGACAAAATTACGGCCGTCGCCTCGATTTCTGGCACAATGACGCCCGAAAACTTTAATGTGTGCGAGCCAACCCATCCCACCCCGGTTTTACAGGTGCATGGCACCAGCGACACAGTAATTCCGTACAACGGCGCGGTTTGGACCAAATCGGTTGATGATGTGCTGGCGTTTTGGAACGATGTGAATCAAGTTGATGCAGAACCTGCAATCATCGATATACCGCAGAACCCAGACTCAACCGCCTTGTCTACGGTTCAGCGGCTGCAATACAGTTCGGCCGACAGAGGTGTGATGGTAGAACATATCCTAGTTGAAGGGGGAGGCCATGAATGGCCAGGGCAAAACAACGTTGTGGGGCAAGTTAATCTAGATTTAGACATTAACGAAGAGATTTGGGCGTTTTTGTCTCAGTTTGATCTAGACGACCTCGACGGCTAGAGCCTCCTCATTCAAAATTCACCGTTCACCATTTACAAGTTTGAATGGTGATTGAGTGTCCCCTCAACTATAATTGCAGGATACATGGACGACCTCTTTAAACACGCCCGAAAACAACAAATCGAAGATGAATCCCCGTTAGCCAACCGGATGCGGCCGCAAACGCTGGATGAATACATCGGCCAAGCCCACATCATCGGCCCCGGCCGACTGTTGCGCCGCGCCATTCAGGCAGACCAACTTTCATCGCTGATTTTTTACGGCCCGCCCGGCACCGGCAAAACTACTTTAGCAATGGTGATCGCCAACTCAACCAGCAGTTTTTTCATCACCATCAATGCGGTGTTGGCTGGGGTAAAAGACATCCGCGAAGCGATAGCGGCGGCCGAAGAGCGGCGCAACCTGCACAACCAGCGCACCACCTTGTTTGTCGATGAGGTCCATCGCTGGAACCGTGCTCAGCAAGATGCTCTGTTGCCCCACGTTGAACGGGGAACCATCATCTTGATCGGAGCCACCACCGAAAATCCCTACTTCACCGTCAATCAGGCGCTGGTCAGCCGAAGCCGCATTTTCCAGCTGCAGCCACTAACCGAAGTGGATTTAGCCAACGTGATCCGGCAAGCACTCGAAATGCCTCATCGCGGCTACGGTCACCTCAACGTTTCAATCAATGATGATGCGCTGGATCATCTCGTCAACGTCTCCAACGGAGATGCACGTAGCCTACTAAACGCTCTTGAGCTAGCGGTTGAAACAACCCCACCCGATGATAACGGGCAAATCATCATCACGCTTGACGTGGCTGAAGAATCGATTCAGCGACGGGCCGTGCTCTATGATCGGGACGGTGACGTCCATTACGACACAATTTCCGCATTTATCAAAAGTATTCGTGGCTCAGATCCAGATGCCGCAATGTACTGGCTGGCAAAAATGGTATATGCAGGTGAAGATCCTCGATTTATCTTTCGCAGATTGGCAATTCTAGCCAGTGAGGATGTCGGGATGGCTGATCCCAATGCGGTTGCCATTGTTAATGGGTGCTGGGGTATTTTTGAGAAAATCGGTATGCCTGAGGGTCAATTTTCGCTAGCTGAAGCCACGATTTATCTGGCAACCGCACCCAAATCAAATTCGACAATGGCCTACTTTGATGCCTTCCGCGCCGTTTCAGAAGAAAAAAGCGGCGATGTTCCTAATCATCTGAAAGATGGAAACCGGGACAAAGAAGGATTCGGGCACGGTAAAGGATACCTGTACCCACACGCCTATCGGGACCACTGGGTTGAACAGCAGTATCTCCCCACCGAGCTTCAGGGACGGCTTTTTTATCAGCCATCTGATCAGGGATATGAAAAAAGTGTCCAGATCGAAGTAGCACGCCGTAGAGAGGCGCAACTCGAAGCGATGTTGGCTAAAGATCTGTATGAGCCCAATTCGGCCGGAGAAGTGCTGACAACAAGCCCGGCCGATCGTTCGGCCGACAGCTGGCTCCAGCGAGTCATTTCGGGCGAGGGTGACACCCTTGGGGCGATTCGGGAGCGGCTTTTCTACTTGGCCGATATCAAACGGCATCACCTCATCCTAGATGGCTATGCGACAACAGGCTTGCTTACTTGGGAGGCGGTGCGCCAAGCCCCCGAAGGTGGTGTTTGGTCATTGGCACCCAGTGATCGGGCGGCCGATTTGTTGCGCCAGCAAGGGGCACGGCTCAACGTGTTGCGCCAACCACAGGTGTTGCAGATGAGCGATCCCATCCCGGCTGACCTGTTGTTTGACCGCATCTTAGTGCGGGACCGATTTACCCAATCTATTGATCAACTACTACAGTTTTTACAGGATGGGTTGCCTAGCTTAGGTCCAGACGGCCGTTTCATTATCGCTCAGCGCATTCCAAAACTAGGCCAGCGCATTGTTGATTTAGTCTCTGACCTGCCCGAGCCGCTACGAAAAAAGGTAAAAACGGCCGAAGAAAAGATCTATGAACAGCCAGATAATCCGATGGTTAATTGGGGAGCCGACGATCTGACCCAGATAATCGAAGGTACAAATCTAACGATTTTGCATAAGGAAATTAGTCCGATCAGCGGGAAGCGAACGATCAGCCGCGATCAAGTTTCGGGCTGGTTTAAGCCGTCAGCCGCGGCCTCCCCATCTACCTATTTTGACCACCTAGAAAAGGCAAAATTAACGGCCGAAGAGATCACAAAAGTTGAGTCGAGCTACACTAGATCCCTCTCTGGGAAAGCGGTGGATTGGACAATTCAAGTCGGTTTTTGGGTTATAGGCAAATAAGGCGTCGGCTCTGTTTTTCAGCCGGGTACTGCTTTGACCTTTGTAAGGTGGTACTCGAGAACCAAATTTAACTTTGTTTTTTATGACCAGTTTGGTGAATTAGTCGTAAAGTACCAGTGAAGCTATGGCATAGCACCCTCCCTTTTTAATCCTTTCAAAATATACTAGTTTTGTGATTAATTTTGAAGTAGAAGCACAGAACGAGTTCGAGACGTTAGTCCGAGACCGCCGAGATTTTCATCGATACCCCGAGCTTGGCTTTAACGAAAACAGAACATCTAAAATCATTGCTCAAAACTTAATTGACTTGGGTATGGAAGTACAAACCGGAGTTGGCCTTACCGGAGTTGTTGGGTTGCTAGAAGGGGATCACCCTGGCCCAACCGTTTTGCTCCGTTTTGATATGGATGCCCTTCCGATTACGGAAGATACCAATCTACCCTTCTCGTCAACGAGCGAAGGGGTGATGCACGCCTGTGGGCATGATGCCCATATGTCAATGGGATTAGGCCTTGCGCGAATTATGGCTCGCCATCGCAGCAAAATACATGGCACCCTAAAATTTGTTTTCCAACCGGCCGAAGAAGGATTGGGCGGCGCCTTTGCGATGATCGCAGACGGTGTCCTTGAAAATCCTAAGCCAGATATCGCGTTTGCGATGCACCTTTGGAACAAAGTGCCTTATGGGCAAGCTTGGGTCACCGAAGGTCCAGCGATGTCAGCATCTAGCCGATTTGAGCTAACCATTACCGGCCGGGGAGGCCACGGCGCATCTCCACATGAAACGGTTGACCCGATTTTGGGTGCAGCCCATGTCGTTACCGCGCTACAAAGCATTGTCAGCCGCAATATCGACCCGCAGGAAAGCGCAGTCATCAGCGTGGGGCAAATTCAGGGTGGCACAACCTACAACGTGATCCCTGAACAGGTTCTGATCAAAGGCTCTGTACGCAGCTTTAGCAACAAGCTTCATCGTCAGCTGTACCGCCGTATTTTAGAGACGGCCAGCAGCGTGGCGGCCGGGTTCGGTTGCGCAGTCTCGCTCGAAACTGTGGTGATTGTTGCGGCCGTTGTGAATGATAAAGCGGTGGCTGCTAACGTGCGCCATGCAGCTCAGCAAGTTCTCGGCTATGACAATGTTCTCAACCGAAAAGAAATGGCTTCTGAAGATATGGGCTATATGCTCGAAGAGATCCCAGGCTGCTACTTCTTTGTCGGTTCCGCCAATGAAGAAGAGGGCAAAAATTATCCTCACCACCATCCGCGTTTTGATATTGACGAACGCTCGATGATGAATGGGGTCGCGATTATGGGTAACGCCGTTGCAAGCTATGTTTTGAACGGCGTTAACTCTAAAGTAGACTCAAATATCGAACTTGTTTCAAACTAAAAACTCGTCCTGAGGTACCGCCCACCTTCCTCAGAACGAGTCCTAAAAAAATCTACACAGGGGCGCTTACACCTTCTGATCAATGTCGAACAACGTCTTTTTTTCCTCGGCCGACATCGATTTCCACCTCGTCTCAATATAATGCTCCATCCCCTTGCGCAAAGCGGGCCTAATTTTCAGAGTATCTTTCCAGCGTCTTAAATTGGGGAACTCCCCCATATCCATACTTTGCCGCTTGTAGTTGGCGACCCAGGGGAAAATCGCCATATCCGCAATGGTGTATTCAGAGCCAGCTATATACTCATTCTCTGCAAGCTGTCGATCCATCACCCCATACAGGCGTGCCGTCTCTTTGATATACCGCTCTTGTGCATACGGAACCGGCTCAGGAGCATAATCATTAAAATGGTGGTTTTGCCCCAGCATAGGCCCAACCGATGCCTTTTGGAACATAAGCCATTGGATAACGTCTAAACGCTTGCGCGAATCGGCCGGGAAAAATTGGCCCGTTTTCTCGCCCAAATACATCAAGATCGCCCCAGATTCAAAAATTGAGACAGGTGCTCCATCCGGCCCATCAGAGTCTGTAAGTGCCGGAATCTTATTGTTGGGGCTAATGGCCAAGAATTCAGGCTTAAACTGATCGCCACCTAAAATATTTACCAGCTTGGTATCATAAGTCAGGCCGCATTCTTCCAGCATAATGCTGATCTTTTGGCCATTTGGTGTAGGGGCATAATAAAGGGTAAGCATGGTAACTTATTTACTCAATAATGGTTTGGCTAGCCCACGATTTTTCTTTGTGCATATCCACAAAGTAAGACGCACAAGCCTCATCGATCATAGCTGGCCCCATATTCGGCTCTTCGCCTGAATAATCGCAAATCGCTTGAATCGTTTTAAGCAGGTCACGGGGATGCGCACCTTGCATCACGCGCCCTTGCCCTCGGTACCAATTTTTGAGCAAATGCACAAAGCCATCTTTATCAAACGGCACACGCAGATGGCCGCACATAATGCGGAACAGCTCGTAAAACATCTTTTCGTCCGGCCCAACAACCTCTACTTTGATCTGGATACGGCGCAAAAATGCGTCGTCGACAAGCTCGGCCGGATCTAGGTTGGTTGAAAAAACGATTAATTGTTTGAACGGGAATTCAAACGTTTGGCCCGACTGTAGGCGCAAGAAGTCAATGCGGGTTTCGAGCGGCACAATCCAGCGATTTAAAAGCTCGGTTGGTGAAACCTGTTGCCGGCCGAAGTCGTCAATCAGGAACATCCCACCATTCGCTTTCATCTGCAGGGGCGCCTCGTACACGCGTGACACTTCTTCGTAACGCAGTTCAAGATGTTCTAAATTTAATTCACCACCCACCATAATCGACGGCCGTTTAATCGGTAGCCAGCGTTTGTCCCAGCGGCCGAACTGCTCTAAAAACTCATCGTCCTCACTAATTTCAACATGACGAAGCTTGTCAAACAGCTGGATGATCTGGCCACTAATCGTCAACGCGTGGGGGATAAAAATCGGCTCTGTACCAGCCAGCAAATCACCGCAAATTTGCGCAATTGTTGTCTTACCATTTCCTGGAGGGCCGTACAAAAACAAAGATGTCCCAGCATTTAGAGCAGCACCAACCCGACGGTCAAAATTTGTTGGCAGGATTAGATCTTTTAAAGACGCACGCACGTTGGTTGGGGTGATATTTTCAACATTAGCATACTGGATTTCGACAGACTCGTTGTACAAATCAATCGGTACAGGCACAGGTCCGACATACTGTGATCGCTCCATGGCGTCACGCGCATTCTTGGTCCCAGCTTCGGTCAAACGATAGATGTAGCTCATGCTGTTTAGTCCATTCCCGATGGTCCGAGGAACTTCAACCATGTTATCGAGCTTCATTTTGCCCAACAGCTCGTCGGCCAGTCGGGTAGAAACGCACAGCACTTCTGAAAAGCGTTGAATACTAACTTCGCGTTCTTGAAACAGCAGACGATAAAATAGGTCAAGAACCATTGAGCGAGGTACGCCTAAATCTTCTATATCGTGCACGCCAGCGATAATAGGCTTCATGGGGTGCGTCATACGTGACGCTAAATCTGATGTTTGCATTT
>JAHDEN010000083.1 GCA_020628815.1 Chloroflexota bacterium
ATTTTTGCCGCGGATGTACGCTAATTTCCGCTGATATTTGATAAATAATCACGTAGATTAGCGATTTTCCGTGAAAATCTGCGGCAAATTGTTAACATGCGGTCTTATCCAACACTCGGGTTGGTAATGGTGTGTCTACCAAGTTGGCGGGTCGCCCGCATCGGCCGGGATGGGAACCCCATCGGGGTAATCATCTCGCAGACTCCTGCAACTGTCTACGTATCGTACTTCTTCCCAAACATAACCGGCTCGCTCAAATTCCGTTGGATTTTCGATCCACCGTTTCACACCGGCATCGAGCAGATAGATGTGGGGCTGATGATGGCACCGAATTAAAACGTGTAAATTTGGCCCATCAGGGAACTGGTCTACAAACTCTTGATCAACCTCGTGAACCTGTTCCCATTGGAAATGGTAAAGTTCAAATGCATCAAGAGAGCTGACCCAGCGTTTTTTGTTGTCTTCAAGAATATAAATTTCATCACCCGGACCGGTAAATAGTAGTCCGTTGCGCACAATCAGGGCCCGTTCGTCCGGCATGGCACGGGCCAAATTTGTCCCGTACCGGTTGAATGGAATATTGACAACGATCAGTAAGAAGAGGAGCGCAATGCTGAGCCGGTAAAAGACCCGGTTCATGTTGATGGTGGGTAACGGTTCGGCCGGTTCATGCCAAAAGTCAATTTCCTCCTCAGCATCCGTGGTTTGATCGATTTCCGCTTTGGTTAGATCAGGAGCCATGTTGGGAGTATTTGAATCATGGGCCGATTGTTTTTCGGTCGATTCGGCTTTTGTTTTAACCTCTGCTTTTGGTTCTGCTGTCACCGGCTTAGATTGTTTTTGAGCCGCTTTTTTAGTGTTAGCGGGTTGGACGGCGGCCGCATCGTCGCTATCTGGATCTTGGCCGGTGCGGGTTTTATGCCGCTCTGCTAGCGCGTCTAAAAGTAAATCAAGAATTTGATCTACCGCTTTATCTTGTTTTTCAGGCATGGTGTTCTCTCGCTTTTGCGTCCTGTTATTGGACTGTCAAAATTCCTAAAATTTCACCGAAGCTTGCAAAAATGTTGGTGTAAAAGTTGCCGCCTAGCTGGCGGAATAGCTCGAATTCAAGTTCTGGTGCGCCAAAAAACGGCCGGATGGTCCAAGCGAGCTGGCTGCCTACAAATGCGTATAGAAACATCCACAGGCGTAGAACGTAGCGACGGCCGGTTTCTCCCTGCCTGCCACCACTGGCAGAAACAATGCGCATCCCCTGAGCCAAGAAGATAACCCCCATGATGCCAGAGGCGCTAAAAATACCAACGTTGAGCAGTTTGAAAAACTGATATTGGCTGGTGGTGAGCAAGAAAAACAGGGTGATGGGTGCGAATGACAAAAGCAACACGGCCGTGACCGTAATGGCGGTCAAAATCAGCGCCACATTTTGGCTAATGCTTTGGTTTGAACCAAATAAAACATTGAAAAAATAGAGAGTGGGAGCGCAAATAAACAGGGTGGCCAAGAACATCATCGGCAACTTAACGGCCGAGCTGAGTGCTTGCCACAAGCTGTGGCTTGACCCCATCACCGCTCCATACAGGGCGAAGAAGATTAGGCTCGAAACGAACATCGCCCGCATTTTTTCATTGAGGCGTAATCCATCTCTAATTTCTTGAAAAAAGAGGGTCCTGTTGCGCAGGATAGTTTCAATAATTGCTAAATCGTTCATGTTTAGATTTGGGACTTTAGATTTTTGATTGACGATCAGTTACCGAGCTACCTATGTTGTTTGCAGCAAGCCGAATCGAAAATCACCAATCTGAAATCGTAAATAGATCTGTTTTACCAACTTTGAATGTTGGGTAATGCGATAAAAATAACGGTGAAGAACCAAAAGATTCCCCAGCTAACCATGGCGTAATGCCACTGGTTAAAGCGTATGATCGGGACAACAAGGCAGACGAGCGCTACGACCCAAAAGGCGGGAGTTAATAGCCAGTTTTGCCAGCCGATGGCTGAGCCATTGGGCGCAAACGCCAGCCAGCGCAGGATGAGAGCGGCCACAGTTGGAATGATGCAGGCCACAACGGCGTCGGCCGATTCCCATTCCATGTGGACATCACGCAACCCTTCAATCGTCAATTGGACCCCGAAGGCTTCTGCAGCTTCTTGCAGCGCCAACTCGTCAGATAGCCCTTTTTCACGGCCGTGATCAAGCGCATCTTCAAAGTGGGTTCGGATTTCTTCTAATATTTCTTGTTCTGTTTCTGTGCTCAAGTTGAGCTGCTTTCGGATTTGGTGGAGTACAGAATCAATCGTAGTCATGGGGGTATTTACGTGGCTTAACCTAAAAGCTCTTGCATTTGAGTCATAAAGGTACGCCACTCCTCCTTTTGTGACCCAAGGGCTTCTTTTCCCACAGCTGTTAGGTTGTAATACTTTCGTTTACGGCCGCTTTCAGGCGTCTGCCATTCAGCTTTGATCAACCCTTCCTTTTCCATGCGGTGCAAGGTTGGGTAGAGCAAGCCTTCTTTCATTTCAAAATATCCGTTCGAGCGTTTCTTTAGCTCTTGGGTCAGCTCGTATCCATACATCGGCCGGTCAGATACAAGTGCCAAAATCAAGGTTTCTGTGCTGCCTTTCTTAATCTGGTCTTTTACGGTCATGGGGGCCTCCAATACATATGATAATTATGCATAAGTATATTATTGCTAGCTTGACTGTCAACCTACGCTTCGCTTGCGCTAAACGTGCGGCCGATCTTTTGGTTGGGCCAATCTCAACCCATTCAGCGTAACTTCTGCTTAAAAAAGCGCTTAGTCATCTGACATATCTGTTTTGGCTAATAAGTTTTGACGTAAGTTAAATTGGTTACTATAGAATTAATTTTTTTTGAACGAACGCTACAAAATTCTTTAGCGTGAATTGAGATAACCCTACAGTGCACATGTAGGCTCCTACAGCAAAACTTTAACCTGCTGAATAATTAAAAATTAAATAGGATTGGATTCAGACTTTCGCTTACTTGAGCCAACTGCTGAACCTTTCAGATGCAAACCGTCATATTTAGCTGGTACAGGACACTCGCTTATGCAAACACATACACACAAACTCTTCAAAACAGCTTCACTATTTTTTGTGATAATCTCTTTGGCTTTGGTTCTAAACCAAGTCGTTAGCGGATCTGCATTTCTGCAAGTTACAGTTGACGCTCCCGAGGTTGCAGAGATTGAGACCCCGATCGAGATTGAAGTTAGTTTTACGAACCCGAAACATGTTGCAGGGTATGAACTGCTCTTTCAATTTGATAAAGAACATCTTGAGTTAGGGGGCATTTATCTGGGTGACGGGCATGAAATGCCGGCCGGCCGTGAAACAATTATGGCCGATGAGGTCCCTCAGGGAGCTGCATTTGCTGTCTACACTTGCCAAATTGAAGGGTGTGTTCAAACGGATGAAGAAGGAAACCCTTTGCGCGATGGGGAAATAAGCGAAGAGCTTGAAACGGTCCGCTTACGGCTAATTCCATTAAAAGCAGGAGTGGTGCAGGTCGGGCTTGAGTCGGCCCGTTTTGTTGGGAAAGATGGGGAGCCAATCGAGCTAGAAATCCGGTCTCCAATTGTCGAAGTGAAAGTTGTAGATGGAGACGTGCAAAGCGACGAACTGATTTCAAACGACGATCAGCCGTATGAACTTAATCCCCTGCCTGAACAATCACGTGAAGTTGACCTGCTTAAATCTGTACCGGCCAAAGAGCTAGACAGAAACCGTGATGGGGTGCTGAGTTTTGTCGATGTTGTTGAAACAGCTTTGGTTTGGAAAAAACTACGACACGAGGGGGAAGTTTGCGCCCTCGACAGCTCCTCATCCGAATTTGATGTTAACCAAGATGGTTGTGTCGATATTATTGATATTCAGCTCATGGCGCTGCATCCGGACAGCCAAGCGCCGCAACAACCTGTCGGCCGGGCGGCAAATGCTGGCTTAACTTTTACCGTCAACTCGATAGCGGATGATGCCGATGCTATTTATGGCAACGGCTTGTGTGAAACAGCGGCCGGTGAATGCACCTTACGTGCCGCAATTATGGAAGCCAATGCACAGGCAGGCCCAAACTCAATTCACTTCAACATTCCTGGAATCGGGGTTCAAACCATCCAGCTTTCAGGCACACTCCCGACAATCAATGATATGACCGGCGGAGTAATAATTGATGGATTTACTCAGCCAGGAAGTTCTGAAAATACGGCCGAATTGGCAAACAACTCCGTTATTTTGATCGAAGTCCGTGGCGACAGGAGCTTCTCGACCAACTTTCTGATCACATCACCCAATAACACTTTGAGAGGGCTTGCCACGTATGATTCAGTTTTTAAGATCGACCTGTATCAAGCAAATGCAGCAAATAATCGGATTGTTGGAAACTTTATTGGAACCAATGCCTCTGGGACCTACTCGCAAACCTATGGTGGCGGTGGGGCTTTGCACATCCATCAAGGCGCCAACCGTAATATCATCGGGACATCGGCTCTTGCAGATCGAAACGTCATAGGTGGTGCTGGCTACCGTGCGATTTCAGTGGATCACAACAATACAGACCATAATATTATTCAAAACAATATCATCGGATTAAATCCCTCAGGCACCGATAAACTGCCAATCCTATTGGGAATCGATATTCAATGGGGCCCCTCACACAATATCGTTGGCGGCTTGGGCTTTCGCGAAAGAAATGTATTTTCAGGTAGTAGCGGAGGTGTCGATCTCTCGCACTCTCAAGGGACTAGCAACAACTTTGTCGTTGGTAATTTTATGGGGACTGATCTTACCGGGAACCAGGTGTTTGAATATACGTTAAATAATTACGCCATACTGATTAAAGATGATGCGATTGAAAATCATATTCATCATAACGTTATGGCAGGCAGCAGGTCGCACGGCGTATGGTCAAAGCACAATTACAATGGAAGAAATTTCATTTATAACAACAGAATTGGTGTTACCGCGAATGGAGAGGTGTTTAAAAGCGACGGAAGAGGAATCTCTCTGACCGGACACAATTTTGAAATCGGGCCTGGCAACATCATTGCAGGGTTCAATCTGGGGGGAATTTTAATTGATAACCGCCTTGGCAGCGGACCCAACGAACCAGCAGATAATTCAGACGAAAACCGTATTTTTCAAAACTCATTTTATGATAACGATGGTTTGGCGATTGATATTTTGCCGGTTGGGGTTAACTACAACGATGAAAACGATGTAGATGAAGGACCCAATGGGATGCTGAACTACCCGGTTTTCACTAATGTCTCGGCCAGCTCTGTTTCAGGCACCGCTTGCGCCAATTGTACGGTAGAGGTTTATATTGCAGATCGCGCGTCGGGCTATTATGGCGGCGGCCGTCAATATATCGGTGAAACCGTTGCAGACAGCAACGGCCTCTTTACAATGTCTGTTTTGGGAGAGGTTGTTAGCGGACATGCGGTTACAGCTTTGGCCATCGATCCGGCCGGAAATACATCCGAATTCGCCCAAAATTATTTGGTGACAGAAAACGGCGATGGCCCCGCACCTGTTGAACCTATCCCGCCCAACAATTTAGCTTTGGGCCAAGTTGCTACCCAGTCAACCCAATATGGTAATGGTGTGGCCGCTTTGGCCGTTGACGGCGATACAAACGGAAATTATGGAGGCGGGTCGGTTACACACACACAGGCTGGCAGTGCGGCCGAACCTTCGTGGTGGGAAGTTGACTTAGGTCAGGTCAGCTATATTTCAACGATTAATGTGTGGAACCGAACAAACTGCTGTCCAGAGCGAACTAGCAATTTCCATGTTTTTGTTTCAGATGTTCCTTTTGACGGGGTTACAGTTGAAAGCAGTCAAAACCAGACAGGCGTAAGCGATTTCTTTAATCCGGGCAATGCTCCCGCAAAGACCTCCATAGATGTTAATCGAACCGGCCGCTATGTTAGAGTTCAACTCTCTCAGACCACATTTTTGTCACTTGCGGAAGTTGAAGTGTTTGGTGAGCCGATTGAAAACTTGGCCATCAACAAACCAACAAATCAATCTTCAAATTGGTCTTCTAGTAGTGTGAGCGGCTTAGCCGTTGACGGAAACACAAACGGGAATTTTGGGGGTGGCTCTGTAACGGCTACCTTAAGAGAAACGCTTGAAGACCCTGCCTGGTGGGAAGTAGATCTAGGTGAAAACTCAAATATTGAACATATTCATCTGTGGAACCGGACTGATGGTTGGACATTTCGATTAAGAAACTTTTACATATTTGTGTCTGACGTTCCTTTTACGGGGGCAACGCTGGCTGACACATTAAATCAGCCGGGAGTGAGCAACATATATACGGCCGGTGAGGTTGGATCAGATATCGTGATTCCCGTCAACATGTCTGGCCAATATGTGCGGATACAGCTAACTGATACAGAAAACCTGTCATTGGCAGAAGCTCAGGTCTTCGGCTATGTAGGGGGGGACAATGTGGATCCATTCCCAACGCCGGCGTTTCCAACAGCAACCCCAATCGCAACCGGCACCCCAGTGCCAGAGATTGTCCCAACGCAAACCCCAACTCCTCAGCCAACCGCAGACGCAGATGTAATTGTGGCCGATTCATTCGACCGGACTGGCTCGCCCGGTTGGGGGACGGCTGACACAGGTGGCACATACACCCACTTATGGGGATCAGCGGCCGTCAACGATTTCAGCACCGATGGAGCGACAGGAAACATAACATTGGCCAACGGCGGATCAGGTCGTGAAGCCAACCTCGATGGGGCGATCGTTTTAGATTCTGTCAGTGAATTTACCTTTTCATCTGATCAGCTGCCAAATGCGAACAGCTTTGTCCGTATGCAAACAAGGCACCTGAACAGCCGGACAACCTATCGTTCCACGCTTCAAGTCTCATCGAGCGGATTGGTTTACGCATTTGTTGACCGCATCGACAATGGCTCTTGGGCTAAAGTTGGCTCCACTCAAAATTTGGGATTGCAGTTCCAGCCCAATACTGAATATCGGTTTAAGGTTCAGACGGCTGGCGCCAACCCAACAACTCTTTCGTTGAAGGTATGGCCTGCGAATGGAACGGAACCGACCGGATGGCAACATGTCGTTACCGATTCGACGGCCGGATTGCAGGCGGCCGGTGGTGTCGGTATCCGTATCAATCTGAGTGGTGGTGTCTCGAACGGCCCCATCCGATATTCAATTGATGATTTCAGCGTGACATCGCTGGCATCAGCAACAAACACCGGCCGGTTAGAAACAGTTGTCTCGCCGGTCAGCGGCAGTTGGGCTTCTGTTCCGCTCGATCAGACCTACGACTCCGCTGTCATCGCCTGTAGTATTCACTATCTCAACAACAGCGTACCAGTTGTGGTTCGGCTCCGAAATGTGGCATCAGACTCCTTTGAAATGCGTCTGCAAAACCCCGGAGACTTAGCCCCGGTTGTTTCAGACACCGTATCCTGTTTGGTTGTTGAAGAAGGGGTTTGGATACTGCCGGATGACCGCAAAATCGAAGCGGGGCTTTTCACCTCCACCCGAACAGACCATGCTGGCAACTGGGTTGGCCAAAGGGTCAATTATGGGCAAGGGTACAGCAATCCGGTTGTTTTTGGTCAGGTCATGACCTCAAACGACGCTCGCTGGTCGGCTTTCTGGAGTCGGGGTAACTCGGTTACCAATCCGGCCAACGCAACCAACCTGTATATCGGCAAAGAGGTGGGGGAAGATAGTGACACCGGCCGATTAGATGAAACCCTTGGTTACATTGTGATGGAAGCGGGGAGTGGAACCCTTGAATCTGTACCATATGAAGTTGCTATCGGAGCAGATACCGTTTACGACTACACAAATCCAACCACCTATGGTTTCAATGGGGCATTTAGCGCATCCCCAACTTTTGGATTGGTCACACAAGCCGCTATGGACGGCGGTAACGGTGGCTGGGCGCAGCAGTTTGGGGCAGCTTCGCTCACAAGTAGCGGTATTACGGTTGTCATCGATGAGGATCAAATTGTCGATAGTGAGCGGCTCCATACAAATGAGCAGGTTAGCTATTTGGTTATTGAACAACCTCTTTCTGTTTCATGGGGTGATGAAGTAGTCACACCACCGACACCTGAAACGGTTCCGCTAGAGATTTACGCACGAGACAATTTTAACCGAATCCTCTACGACTCTTGGGGCTTTGGCCATTTGGGTGGCGCATACAGCCATTTGTGGGGGGCAGATGCACATTTGGCATTTGACACCAACGGCTCAGAAGGATTGGTTGCGTTAGACAACAACAAAAACCGGGAAGCATGGTTAGATGCGATTCGGCAGCAAGATTTTGATGTGAATTTTAAATTCAAAACAGACAAAGCTGTCTCTTCAAATCAGGAGCTGTTTGTCTCTGCCAGGATCAAAGATTCCGGCACGCTTTATCGGTTAAGGATTCGTATCCTACCGAGTGGCGCGGTTCAGATCACCCAAATTAAGGCGGTGAATGGATCATGGTCTTCGGTCCAAAGCCAGACTGTGCCAGGGCTCACTCATGTGGCGGGTGAATATTTGAATGTTCGCTATCAGGTAGTTGGGACAAGCCCGACAACCCTGCGGGCTAAAGTGTGGGCGGATGGCGCGGCTGAACCGGCCGATTGGCATATCGCCACAGCTGACTCTGAAGCAGCGCTTGAAACAGTTGGTGGGATTGGATTCAAAATGTTCAACCGGAACGGATCAAACGAAACGGTGACCTTCTCTTTTGACGATCTGCTGGTTACCAATGTAACTGAACTGCCTGTAACAGATAACGCACGTGCGGCCGAAGTTGAATGGACAGCGATTCCGTCCCAAGGCTCTACGATCTATCTGCCTCTAACCAATCAACGATTTGATCCTGATGCAGATCATGGTCAAGGCCAATCTCAACAAGACAATAAGTAGACGGAAAGACCAATCAGGTTTTAAAAGCCTGATTGGTCTAAATTATTGTAATGTTGGGCAGTTGTTCGGCACGTTTAGCCAAGCCGCAATCGGCTGATGGTCTGACCCGCGCGACGGGAGAGTTTGTATCTCGTAAGTCTCAATCTGCTCGCTGATCAAGATGTGATCGATGGGAAAGTAGACAAACGGGACTTGAAACTCGAAGCCAGGAACTCGCCAAGAAGGATGAATCCCATGCCCCAAGCGGACGTTTTTGACCCCGCCTCGCTCAATTTGCTTATACCAGCCTGACCACATCGTTACATTTAAATCACCGATAACCAAGGTTGGTTTAGGGGCCTCGGCAACATACTCTGCGATTGCTGTAAGCTGTCTGTTGCGTTCCTCTATGCCGTGATATGGGTTTGTGGGATGGGGTGCAACGAGATGAACCTGCTGGCACAAAATCGTTAAATCGGCCAAAGCAACCTGCCGGCCGCCGCCCAGCTGAGTGATTTCCGGCCGATCTAACGGCACTTTGCTAAAGATCAAGACCCCATCGTTTGGTGCATGTTGATACGCTAAGTTATACGGGTATCGATCACTAAATCGGCTTAGCAACTGCCCGGCCGGGGCTTTGCCCACTTCACGCAAAACAATCAGATCCGCTTCTGATTGATCAACTAAATCTAATACGGCATCTGTCCCAACATATTCCATTTGAACCCGATCTACGTTGTAAAACAGAACTGAAAAATTATGGGTGTCAGCTTGGCTGTGTGGAAAAATATAGGGAGCAATCTCTATGCCGTTTAAGACAAATACAGCTATAGCAATAACCAGACTGGTGCGATGTTTGCCTAGCCAGCTAAGGCCGATCAAGATCAGCCCGAGCAGGCAAAGCAGCGGCCGGAAGCTCACTAGAAACTCGGCAAAATTTACCCATCTTGCAAAATACCCCAACACGGTTGCGCCCCCACAGATTACGGATGCCACGCACAGCAAAAACAGAAAAGTCTTTTTAAACATAAAACTCCATAGCCAACGGCTGTAAAAATATTCTGTTTTAGCGTAGGTGTTTAGGGTTTTGAGTTAAAGCACACGGATTCCCAGATAGCTCCCTTTAAGAGTTTGCTAGTCCCTGCGGACAACCCCTTTGCGCCATGCAAGCACGGCCGCCTGTGTGCGGTCAACCAAGTGCAGTTTGCCTAAAATATTGCTCACATGCCGTTTCACCGTTTTTAAGCTGATAAACAGCTCCTCGGCAATCGTGGCATTGCTTTTCCCATCAGCAATCAAGGTTAGCACTTCTAATTCTCGCTCGCTTAGCTCAGAAAAAACATTGATCTCTTCGCTTCTGCGGCCGCTAATTTCGGCCACTACCCTGGCTGCAATGCGTGGGTGCAAAACCGCCTCCCCTTTGGCCGCTTGCCGTATCGCATCGGCCAAATCATTGGCGTCAATGTCTTTTAGCAAATATGAAAGTGCCCCGGCTTGGATTGCTGGGAAAATATGCTCATCTTCATGAAAAGAGGTGAGGACGATCACCTGCGAGCGAGGGCTGAGAGCTTTCAGCTTGCGCGTTGCAATAATCCCGTCCATTTCCGGCATGATTAGATCCATCAAAACAACATCGGGTGCGTGTGTTTTGGCTTGGTTGATCGCCTCCAACCCGCCGCCCGCTTCAGCCACAACTTCGATATCTTCTAGCAGGTCTAAAACCGCTCGCACCCCATTGCGCACAATGGCATGATCGTCTACAAGTAAAACAGTGATTTTTTCCATATGAGACACTCTTAATTTTTGCTGTATGTTTGGGCGATGGTGACCTGAAGCGTGGTTCCGTTTTCGCTGCTATCTAGTTGGTATGATCCGCCAAGGTGTTCGGCTCGCTCCTGCATCGATTGGAGCCCAAAGCCTATTTTTTCTTGATCTGAGTCAAATCCCCGGCCGTTGTCAGAGATGATGAGCGAGATTTGATCAGGCGCACTGACCAGCTCAACATCGGCCGTTGAGGCGTGGCTGTGTTTGACCACATTGCTCAACCCCTCCTGCAATATTCGGAACAGCCCCTGCTCTTTTTCGGTTGGGATCGGTTGTTCTAAAGTTTGGGTGAGCTGGATCGGAATCCCCTGCTGCCGAGAAAATTCATTCACCAGCTTTGACACCGCTGTCTCAAAATTTTCACTTTCAAGCTGCACCGGCCGTAGTTCGTTAATCACGGCCGACAGCTCTTGCTGGGCCTGTTTTGTTAGCTCACGTGCATGGGCTAGGTGGGTTTGGGCCGATTCAGGTGATGAGTGGAGCAGAGAGTCGGCCGCGCTGAGCTGCATGGTTGCTGCAAATAGCTGCTGTTTGGCCGCATCGTGCAAATCACGGGCCAATTTTTGCCGGGTATGCACGCTGGCTAAAATAGATTTCGCATCGATCAACTCTTCAAGTTGACCCGCCATCACATTTAGGTCACGGCTTAACCGGCCGATTTCATCCCCCGATCTATCTTGGATGCGGGGTGTAAAATCCCCCGTCGCCCATTTTGTCGTAATGCCTTGCACCCCCACAATCCGCTTGCGAATCTGTTGCGCCACAAGCGATGATCCGATGACACTTAAGATTAAAAAGAACGGCAAAATCAGCAGCAAAAATGTGCTGGCCGCTAGCCATCTGTCGTTGGGCGTTGATGGGGAAATCTGCAAAATAACAGAGCCGATTAACTCAGATTTGTCCGCATTAAAGATCGGCACACCGTAAATAACATCTTTGTTAAGCAGAGAGATTGATTCGTCTTCGGGGGAACTGCGATAGGTATAGGAGTTGGGAAAATCGATATTTTCAGTCCCCAAGCGCCAGTCCAGGATTTTGCGCTGATTGCGTCGAAACAGATCTTCAGTCTCCGGGTCCAGCGGTGGGTAGGCCTGAATTAAATTGCGGTCACCGTCCCAAACCGATATCGATCGCAAGCCTGAGTAGATGTTGGGAGAAATTTCGTCGAGCGTGGGGATAAAAATATGCAGCGAGCCGTCGTCACAAACGGTAATCGACTCAAGATCAACCGTTTGTCGCCCCAGCTGTTCGCAGCTAATTTGGCTGGTTACGGCTAAAACAACGCTGTTTAGATCGGTATTGCCGGTTTGGTCATACACAATGCGGGTGTAAACGGCCGAGACGAGTTTGTCGAAAATAAGATTGGTGGCGTTGTTTTTAGCGGTGTCGGCCGCCAAGTAGGACAAATACAGGATAAGCAAGATGCTGACCACAATTGAGGGAATTGCGAGTTTTAGAGGAAAAGAATTGAGTCGTTCCATAGTCGAATCAACTTAATTTGAGCACATCACGCTGTGGGTACTGGCAACCCTCCCATTTTCCATTTCTACGTGACAAGAGCAAAGCCATCCTGACTTATTGATGGTGTAAATTTGAACCCGGCCGTTATCGAGCGAGGAATACGCCTCGGGTGCTGCTTGGATCGATTTTAATCTGTTTGAGATTTGATCGATCTGTGACAGCGGAAAAGTACCGTCGTTAGATTCTAGCTGTTTTTTTAAATATTCTTCCAAAGACTCATGATAACCGAGATCCAAATAAGAATAATAGTCTAGCTCAGCATACATGCTCGTAATTTTCTCTCGTAATTCATCGATCGATGTGGGAAATGCCTCCCCTTTGGTTTCTACATCGTGCAGTATTCCCTCGATTAACGCGGTTTCCATATCTGGCAGCGGCACCAGCTCTTCAAACTCACGGTCAAGCTGCTCCACTTGGGTTCCCGTTTGGATGGCGGAGCAGGCCAATTGAACACCAAACTTGGGGCCAACAACATAGGGTGTGATGATGGTGTACCCGGTCCAAATAGATGCGCCTGCGAAAAGGATACCGATCAAGCCGAGAAAAATTTTTGATCGTTGCGTCATGGTTTGCTCAGCGGAGAGGGTTGGGCGAATGGTTGTACTTTAATCTGGTGAACTCGCTGTTTGTGTGTTGAATCGCTTCCGTTTTGCATATCTCACTTTAAACCCGAGACGGTTTAGCACCAAGTGGGACTAAATCTGATTTTACTAGGTTTAAGTATATAGGAGGTTGAGATTGGGGAATCAGGCTTTAGGCCCATTGTCATGGGGTCCCAAGGTGTAGGGTCGGGTTTTAGATGTGCAGGCTGCCTCTTTTAGACAGGGCTATTGCAAAAACGGATTAGACACTCGCTCACGGCCGATGGTTGTTACCGCCCCGTGGCCCGACAACACCTGAGTCTCATCTGGCAGTGGCATCAGTTTGGTTTCGATGATGGTCATCAATTCAGCATGGTTGGCCCCTGGCAAGTCAGTCCGGCCGATGCTCCCTTGAAAAAGCACATCACCACTAAAAATCACCCCGTGTTCGGGCAGGTAAAAGCTGACATGGCCTGGCGCGTGGCCGGGGGTGTACAACACATCCAGCTCAAGATTGCCGACGGTTAATTTGTCCCCTTCAGCCAGCTCTTTGTCGGCCGGTGGGGCAGGCGGGAACCCCATGCCAAACATGCGGGCCTGCGCCTCGGCTTTTTCGAGCATCGGGCCGCTGTCTGGGTGGGCATAGATGTCGATCTCTGGATACGCATCTTTTAGCTCGCCCAAGCCGCCCACATGATCAAAATGAGCGTGGGTTAGCAAAATGCTGACGAGGTCAAACCCTTCTTCTTTTAAAAAGTTGGCGATAGCATTTCCGTCCCAAGATGGGTCGATGACCGTTGCTTTTTTAGTTTCTTCGCAAACCAGAATGTAGCAGTTGGTTTGCATGGGGCCAAGGGGGAGTTGTCGAATGTGAGCCATAATTTAGGTGTTGGTTAATTTCTGCCTGCTAATAGTTGATATCCGCCGTCTATGACACGGCCCAAACGCCACGCTTGATACGCTGTTTCGGCGGCCGCGGCTAAGACCATCGCAACCGAAGCGGTGACGAGGCCGGGGGCCTGTAGCGCCACGCCTGACAGCAAAACGGCGATGGTGACAATTAAGTTGGCCGCCATACTGCCATTAACGGCCGTGGTTGCCCCAAATCGGATCAGCAACCCACGCAGCCAAGAATTGATCACCCACAAAGCGGGGAACAAAAGCAGCCAAGGGGTTGCTTGCTTAATCATCTGCACTAGATTGTCTTCTAGCCCTTGCAAATTAGCAAAGTAAAGGTCGCTGAGCGGGGTAAAAACAAATAATCCCATTAGAGCCAGCATCACAATTGTCATGGTTTGGGCAAAGGTGCGGATGGGTAGCCAAGATTCCGGCCCATCTGTTTTGGCGATCACCACTTCTGGCAGGGATAGGGCCGGTGCACGGAAGACGAGCAGCATCTGGAAAATGACCGGCCAAGCGGCCAGCGACTCTGTTGGGTTAGACATGCGGGCCAAAGCGGCCGCCACCAGCGGCTGTACAATCAAAATTAGGATAGATGTGCCTGCTAGCGGCATGTGGAACCAGAAAAGCTGATTGATCGTCAACGGATCGCCTTCTTTTTGCAGCGGCAGATTTTTGACCCCGCGCCGGGTGTGGTAGGTGATAAACAAAGATTCCGCGATGATGCCGATGATGAGGCCGATGGTGCCAACTAAAATGCCGGGCAGATCGGTGCCAAATGCGATGGCGAACAAGATGACCGCCATGATGACCAAGCGCACGCCGGTCCCCTGTGCGATGCAGCGACCCTCATCCAGATTGATGAGCACCCCTTGTTGGAACCTGCGCCAGCCGATGGCGGCCGTGAACAGCAGCATGACCTGCATGCCCGGCCGAACCCACAGGGCGATCTCTGCGGGAACACCGAGAATGTTTTGCACAATGAGATTAAAAAACGAGGGGATAAACCCGATGGCGGCCGTTAGCAGGGTAAGTGGAATAATGAGCGCCAGGGTAAACTTTTGACCCAAACGATACGATGCCTGATCTTTGACCAACGCTGTCGAAGTGGCTAGTAAATTAATAATTGGTGATTCGATGAAAACTGAAAGACTGATCACAACCCCATAGGCCGCAAGCATCGTGATGCTGTCTGGCAAGCGGCTAACTGTCGCGCTGGTTATCGGCCCTTCAATCGTCATCATGAGCCAGCTGGCGAAAAGCGGTAGCCAGAAAAGAATTATTTTTCGTTGAGTAAGTTTCATAGTTTTGGGTTGTGCATTGGCTAAAGATTACCAATCATACCTAATTGGTGAAAGAGGGTTAAAATATCATCACAGCATTTAACCTAATGCCTACACCTTGTAACAATTTAAAGAGCGTCATTCCTGCGCAGGAATGACGGCCCCAATAAGAAATGGGAAATGTAAATGTTACAGAGTGCTGCAACAGCTTCAAGAAACAATATGAAGAAATCAGAAGAACAAAAGCGGTTAGACGCCTACCGCCAACGAGAAAGCAATTGGAAAAACTGGGGCCCTTACCTGAGCGACCGAGCGTGGGGAACCGTGCGGGAAGATTATTCTCCTGACGGTGAAGCGTGGGACTATTTCAGCCACGATCATTCGCGTAGTCGAGCGTATCGTTGGAACGAGGATGGCTTAGGCGGAATTTGTGACCGCAGTCAATATCTGTGCTTTGCGCCCGCATTTTGGAACGGCCGGGACCCGATTTTGAAAGAACGTCTTTTTGGGCTGACCGGAAATGAGGGTAATCATGGGGAAGATGCGAAAGAGCTTTGGTATTACTTGGATAGCACGCCGACCCACAGCTACATGAAAATGCTGTACAGGTATCCGCAAGCGGAGTTCCCGTACGGTGACCTGGTGCAAGAAAACGGCCGACGCGGCTACGATGATGATGAGTATGAACTGTTGGACAGCGGCGTGTTTGACCAAGATCGCTACTTTGATATTTTCATCGAATATGCCAAGGTGGATCAAGATGACATTTTGATCAAAATTACGGCCCACAATCGGGGTGATAGGGCGGCCGTTTTGCACATGTTGCCCACGGTTTGGTTCCGCAACACATGGTCTTGGGGGTACACCAACGGGCCGATGGGAGACGTGGCGGAACGGCCGGTGATGTGGCAAAACGAAGAGCACATTCAGGCGGAGCATCCGGTTTTGGGCTTTTACCACATGTATGTGGCACAACCGGCCGAGCTGTTGTTTACGGAAAACGAAACCAATGTAGAGCGATTGTTTGGGGGCAAAAACCGGACCCCGTATGTAAAAGATGGCTTTGGCCGTTACCTGATTGATGGGGAGGCTGGAGCGGTAAACGGTGCCTTAGCTGGTACAAAAGCAGCTGCCCACGTGCAGGCCGAAATCCCGGCCGGTGAAGCGCATGAATGTTGGGTGCGGCTCACCCCATCCTTAAAAGAAGAACCATTTGCTGAGTTTGAGGCTGTTTTTAGCCAGCGCTTAAACGAGGCAGACGAGTTCTATGCCGACGTACAAAGCGACACATTGACGGCCGACCAACGCAACGTGCAGCGGCAAGCATTTGCAGGCATGTTGTGGAGCAAGCAGCTTTACTACTACGATATTACCCAGTGGTTAGACGGCGATCCCGCATTTTCTGATCCGCACCAGTGGCGCAAAAAAGGGCGCAACCACGCTTGGGAGCACTTGGTCAATTTCGACATTATTTCAATGCCGGACAAATGGGAATACCCGTGGTACGCCACATGGGACTTGGCCTTTCACACCATTCCGTTGGTGTTGATCGACCCTGATTTTGCCAAACGGCAGCTGACGATTATGACGCGCGAATGGTACATGCACCCGAACGGTCAGCTACCGGCTTATGAATGGGAGTTTGAAGATGTGAATCCACCGGTGCATGCGTGGGCCGCTTGGCGCGTTTACATGATAGACGCCCAGAAAACCGGCGTGCCGGACCGCGCATTTTTAGAAGGGATTTTTCAGAAACTGCTGCTTAATTTTACATGGTGGGTAAATCGGAAAGATGCGGATGGAAACAATATTTTTCAGGGGGGATTTTTAGGCCTTGATAACATCAGCGTGTTTGATCGGAGCAAGTCGCTGCCGACCGGTGGCCATATTGATCAGGCGGATGGGACCGCATGGATGGCGGCGTACAGCCTGAAACTAATGCGGATGGCGCTTGAGCTGGCGCAAGAAAACCCGGTCTATCAAGACTTAGCCACCAAATTCTTTGAGCATTTTCTGCGAATTTCAGACGCAATCGGAGATCGTCGGGAGACGGGCAAAACGTTATGGAATGAGGAGGACGGCTTTTTTTACGACGCTTTGCATATCTCTGGACAAGGGGTGTTTCCGCTTAAAGTTCGGTCGCTGGTCGGGTTGCTGCCGATTTTTGCACTTCAAACGTTCCCAGATGAGTTGATTGATGGGAATCCGGTTTTTATGCGCCGCATGGAGTGGTTTTTGAAAAACCGGCCGTATCTGTCTGAAAGCCTGACCTACAAAATTGCAGACTATGACAATAACGGGGTGACTGAGCGACGCTATATCGCATCGGTTTTATCAAAGGAGCAGCTGCAACAAGTGATGCGCTATGTGCTTGACGAAAATGAGTTTTTGTCCCCGTTTGGCATTCGCTCTGTTTCTAAGGTGCATGAAAAAGAGCCGTTTGTGTTTTGGGTGGGGGATACGCCGCACGAAGTGCCGTATTGGCCGGCCGAGTCACGTTCGGGGCTGTTTGGCGGTAATTCAAACTGGCGTGGACCAATTTGGTTTCCGATAAATTATTTGATTATCGAGGCACTGGAGCGGTACGGTTGGTTTTATGGGGATGACCTGAAAGTTGAGCTGCCAACCGGGTCGGGCAATTGGGTGACGTTGACCGAAGTGGCGGCCGATTTATCGAAGCGGCTAACTAATATATTTTTGCAGGATGAGGCGGGCCAGCGGCCGGTTTATGGGGGATCTGAAAAACCGCAAAACGATCCGCTGTGGCGTGAGCATGTTCTGTTTTACGAATATTTTCATGGGGACAATGGTGCCGGGCTGGGGGCTAGCCATCAAACCGGATGGACCGGGTTGGTCGCTAAGCTGCTGTCTTAAATGATGTTGTATACGATCTGTTTGCCAAGTATGGGAAGAAGGTTAAACGTATTAAATGAACCATTGGCATTATTGCTGATTTTCATTTAGAACTATTCGATGGATAGTTCGCCACATGAACCCTTTGTTTGGGACAAATATTTCATCGACAGTATTTTTGAACATGTCAATGTTTGGATCAACGCTTATGATCAAGATATGAACCTCGTTATGTGGAATCCGATGGCGGAAATTACCAGCGGGTATACACGGGAAGAGGTTGTGGGCAACTCAAAAATTTGGGACTGGCTTTACCCAGATAAAGCCTATCGGGACAACATTGTTGGGATTGCCTCTGATGTCATCTACGGCATACAGCCAGATATTTTTGAATCAGACATTTTGTGCAAAGACCAAACAATCAAAACAATTGCGTGGAATACGCAGGCGATTTACGATGCGGATAAAAAATTCTTGGGAGTGGTCACTTTTGGCTACGATGTAACTGAGCGGAAGAGGACGCAAGAAGCACTCACAAAAGCGAATGATGAGCTATCTATTTTGTACAACATTGCATCGGTTACGAGCAGCGTGCTCGATTTAAACACAATTTTAGAACAGGTCTTGGGGGACGTGTTGTCTGCGATGGGGGCGGAAAAAGGGCTCATACACGTGTGGGATGAAGAACATCAAGATTTAAAGCTACGTATCCATTCAGGGTTTAGCGAAGCATCTTTGTCTGATATTCAATCGATTTCAAATAGCGACGGGGTTATCGCCCGAGTTTATAGCAGCAATCGGCCGATCGCGGTTTCAAATTTTCTGGAACTACTTGATGATGCACCGAAGCAGTTGCCGTCTCGCCTTTTTAACTCCTATTTGGGTGTGCCGATTAATGCGAAGCGACACCATTTTGGGGTGTTTTCAGTTTTGGGCAGAGCCGATAAGGATTTTAGCCAAGACGAAATCAATCTGCTTTCACTGATCGCGGATCAAACCGGAGTAGCGATTGAAAACGCACGGCTGTATGAACGAGCGCAGAAACTCGCTGTCTCTGAAGAGCGCCGTCGGCTAGCCCGGGATCTGCATGATGCGGTCACCCAATCTGTTTATAGCCTGACTTTGTTTGCAGAAGCGGGGCAGCGAGCTTTGAACAACGGTGATCTAGATGATACAGCTTCGTATCTGGAGGATATGGGGTCTACGGCTCAAAATGCATTGCGAGAAATGCGCGTTTTGCTGCACGAACTCCGGCCGCTTGATCTTGAGAATGAAGGGTTGCTCGAAGCGATACAAAATCGGCTTGAAGCGGTTGAGAGACGGGTTGGAATCAAGGCCAATTTGCTCAGCGACGTGACGGCCGAATTGCCCAATCATTTGGAAAAAGAACTGTATCGTATAGTGCAAGAAGCTTTGAACAATACGCTTCATCATGCTTCGGCCGAAAAAGTGACCGTTCAGCTACAACAATTGGGCGACCAACTGGTCGTCATTATTGCTGATGATGGGGTTGGTTATGATCTGACCACACATGAATCAAAGGGGCGGATGGGGCTAGAAACGATGCGAGAGCGTTGCCAACAGCTTGGGGGTGAATTTTTAATTTCTACATCGCCTAAGGCAGGATTTGAAGTAAAAGTTACTGTGAGTGTGGGGGATAAAAAAGATGGCTAAACCGATTCGAATTTTGCTAGCAGATGATCATGCGGTGGTGCGTAAGGGGTTGCAGGCTTTAATCAAAACAGAGCCCCATATGGAAATTGTGGGTGAAGCTGAAAACGGCCGCCAAGCGATTGAGTTGGCGTTAAAGCTTCAGCCTGATGTGCTTTTGCTTGATCTGATTATGCCGTTTTTTAATGGGATCGAAGTGATTGAGGCGATTCGGGAAAAGGATTGCCCGGCCGGGGTGCTCATCCTCACCAGCTTTACCGATGACGAGCTGGTGCTGCCAGCCATCAAAGCTGGGGCGCTGGGTTTTATGCTTAAAGATTCGTCCCCCAATGATCTGATTCAGGCGATTCAGCATGTCAGTAATGGGGAATCTTCACTGGCTCCGTCAATTGCGCTCAAGCTGATCCAAGAGATTAAACCGGCCCCGAAAAGCGAACGGCCGGATGAAGGGGACATGCTAACCCAGCGGGAGATTGAGGTGTTAGCCAGTGTGGCGCAGGGGCTGACCAATCAGGAAATAGCTGAGGAGCTTTCGATCAGCGAGCGGACGGTGCGTAACCATGTGGGGAATATTTTGAACAAGCTCCACTTGGCCAACCGGACACAGGCGGCTTTGTACGCATTGCGCCATGGGCTCGCCACGCTTGATGACTCTGACTGAAAAACCTCAGGATAAGCTCCGGCCGACACTTGTTCCGCTATTTGAAAGTTTGTGTCTTTGTTAGTTCTCCCGCCTCATCATAAACGTTCCAAGTCCCTTTCTTCTTCCCGTGCTCGAAGCGACCTTCGTCCCAGAGTTGCCCATTGGCATGGTATCGCTTCCATTCACCGTGCTTTTGCTCTTCATCGTCGAAGCCACCTGTTGCTCGTGGCTCGCCGGTCTTAAAGAACCATTCCCAACGGCCGACAATCTTTCCATCTTTATACCGGCCGGTTGATTGCATCTGCCCATTATTGAGAAAGTAGGTCCATGTTCCTGATTTCTTGCCGTTGTCGAACTCACCTCGGCAAGAGACGCGGCCGTTCTTGAAATACACCTCAAAGGGGCCATTTTTAGGATTTCCGTTTTCATCGATTCCGGGGATGTCTTTCATCCGGTTTTTCTCCTTGTTGTTCAATCTTTTAGATTGGAGAGGCGGTCACTTTGTTATGTTCAAATTATGCAACAGCCCAACCATCATCAATAAGAGGAACGCTAGCACAACTGGGGCCGCCATCTTTATCCGTTGCCTCGTAGCTGGCTACAAGTTTCCCTTCTGTGTTTGACAACACCTGATTTACTTGCTCCCAAGTGATGCTTGATAGGTGTATTTTGGCTCGCCTTGCCCACACTGTGTTCTCTTGACCCGCGCTTTGACCAATACAAATATAGACAAACCTTTCTGTCGGTTTGCCTTGGGTAAACGGGCCTAGAAAATTTGGTTTCTCAGTTTTTCCTTCTTTTACTCGCACAGAGAATGAAAACTTAATGTCCTTACCAGTTGACACTTGATAATCAATTTTTTCTGATTTTCCTTTCTGCAGGCAAAAACCAATCCCTTCTGGAGGGCTTTTTAGCGTTATTTCGAGATTAATTTCAGATTTCATTTCTTTCGCTTGCAGCCGGGCGTTATGCGGATTTTCACTCTATGCTTAACAACCATAAATCTCTATTCGAGTAACCAAGGAATAGCCTTCTTCTCTATAACTTCCATAGCTTGATCCACGTATCCAGGAAACAACTCTATATCGTAATAGTACAATGAACCAGGCTCTCCTACCCGATCATACCCGGTGTCATAAAAGTGTCCTAAGCGCTGCACCTCCCGCACCCCCATGAATCAGTTCGGCCCCCTAGCAAGATTAAAAAAGCACCGATCACCAGATCTAGATGGTTGGAGGTAAATGCCGCGAGTCACAAAGCGCTTCTTTATCTCCCATCCAATACCTCGCTCGGTACACATAAAACCAACAGGCACAACGATTTCACTGACCCTTTTCGTAATCTCTTTCTTAGCTGCGGCACGTTTTTTACGTTTATCCGGGCTCTCAAACCATGCTCTTGCTCGTTCAGCATGCTCCAACCATTCAGGGCTTGCTTGGTTTTCTGGTTTCACTTTTTGCCTCCTATGTCCAGGCCGAACCAGCTCTGAGGACTTTCACATAACGCCTGCTTCAGCCGAACAGCGTCGGATGGAAGTTAAGTTCGGGTTGGCCGCACTAGTATTTTGAATTTAAAAATTTCGTGACTCGGTCTGGAGACCGGCTACAGCAACCCAGAAGACCTGTCCAGAGCAATGGAAAGGAACGTAAGACCAAGACCTCAGTTAAACATAAACAATTTTTAGATTTGGCCTCGACTAACTATTTTTAAGCTCTTTAATTTTTAATAGAAGCTCATTGTCGGGAGCAACAACTCCATCATATGCCATTGGGCGAATATAGTTGTTGAATTTATCATAATCAACCCCCAACTGTAATAATGCAAAACGCAGGTTTCTCTTAAATTCAAAACTTCCTCCGTCTTCAACAATTCCCCTAGTCAGAACTAAAACACACTGTTCATAATCCCCTAAGTGATTATAGCAATCTGCAATATGGGTCAAAATTGGAATAGGGTTTGAAACATCTTTCAGAGCAAGCTGATAAAAATTAATAGCCTCTTTAAAATCACCATTTTTTCGATGAATTCGCGCTTTCGTATGTAGAAAGAAGTGATCATGATCTTTGACCGGGATTTTTCCAAGACATTCTAACGCCAAGCCAAACTGCTCTTGTTCTTCTAATATTGATGAATATCTAAAGTGGAAACTAGTTGGGCAATCATTTAAATCAATAGCGTCTTTTAATAGATTCATGAATTGGTCTTCCAATTCTTTTTTTGCATAAATATTTGTCAAGATTGTACGAGCTGTCCAATCTTGATCGTTAGCCCTCAAACGGTTAGATAAGTAATCAATTGCTTCATCGTCATGCTCATCCTCAAACTCTAATATTTGATTGTAGAGATATGCTTTTAAATCATGAGCCTCTTGATGTAAAGGATCTGAACTTAACAACTCATTTATCAATTTAAGTGATTCATGACTGTTTCCTATTTCTTGATAAGTCCTTGCATACCAATAGACAAGATTAGAATCAACTTCTAGAAGGTTCTCACCATATAAAAAAGCCTCGGAGAATAACTTGTTGGCTTCTTCAAAATTCCTGTTGTTGACTTCTACAGAGGCCCACGATGCGTATGCGTTCCAAAGATTAGGATCTAGACTGATTGCTTTTTCGAAGGCTTCAATTGCCTTGGTTTTTTTACCTAAATCCGCCAAAGTATTTCCTAGATTTGTCCATATTTGCGCAGCATCCTTTTTTGAAGGATTTAAAGTCAGAGCATTATTAAAATGAAGCCTTGCATTTTCATGGTCATTCAGTATCGAATAGCAGTTTCCAATGTTGTACTCGCGAAGAGCTTGTGCATTATTGTTATTTAAGGTCTTAAATAATTCTATGGCTTCATGAGTCAAAATGGATGAATTAGGGCTGGCTCTTGAATATTCGGCTAGAATGCAAGCTCTAACTTGCATTGTGTTTGTATCTTCTTTATCGATTTTCCAAGCATGGTTAATAGACTTAAGTGCTTCCGCATGATTCCCAATTTTGTAGTGCGTAGCCGCGAGATCTAACCAAGAAGTAAGATCATCTGGTTTTGAAGCTGCCCTAGCTGCTAACTTTGTTGCTAAAAGCTGGTCCCTAATATTTTCAGGCAGGTCTTTGGACTCGATTTCACTCGGAGCCCCCTTGTAACCGCCTGAGACTGCATCAAATAGATTTTTTGCTTCTCGAATTCTCCCACATTCTTTTTGGATAAGAACATCCAAAGATTCTATATTTCCTTCAGACAAAACATTTGAACATGGAATATGAATCTTTCTTTTCGGTTCTTTAGAATTTGGTTTATTTTCCAACCAATTGCTTTTGGATTCAAGTTTTGAACGGATTATCGGTTGAACATGTACCCAATATCCCGTCCTTTTGCTGATATCCCAAATTACTAAAATAACAGGGACATAAAACCGATGCCATTGGCGAAGATTTTCAAGGCTAATCTTATAGCTAAAGTATTCCTTAGTTTTTAATTTATATTGCGAGACGTCATCTGTTCCCTTTAATTGAATAAAAAAATCATTTCCTGTTGGATTCCCATTTTCAAAAGGTCTCCCATACAGATCCTCTCCATAGTCTTCACTAATTCTTTCGACAACCCAGCCAACGCTTCCGAAGACATCCTTTAATTGAGCCTCACTCCTACTTTCGAAAACATGTTGCCACCCTCTTCTTTCTTTTATCATATGATACTCACCTAAATTGAGATTAATCTAATACGGAATACTAGGAAAATTCGTTTGAATTGTTGAGATGTTTTTGACCCTTATGAATTTTATTCTAAAAAATGTTTATTTGATAATTTTTCTACTTATACAACAAACATGCTGAGTCATTTGACTTACTTGCTCATTTGTACCTAAGTCATTTCACCCAGCAGAAATGATTGATTTAACTCAGGCCTACACCCCTCCTCAACCATACCATTAGTATCGTTCAAAAATCGGTATTGTTTGTATCTTTAGAGGAGAAATCAAAATGAAAAAGTCGATTGTTTGGTTGTTACTCGCATCTCTCGCGATGGTTGTAGCGGCTTGTTCCACCCCTGAACCAGAGGTGGTGATTCAAGAAGTTGAAGTTGAGGTAACCCGCATTGTTGAGGGAGAAACTGTTACTGAAACCATTGTAGAGGAAGTCGAAGTAACTGTTGAAGTTGAAAAAATTGTAGAAGTTGAGCCAGAAATGGAAGAGATGGGACCACGTCAGCTACGTGCGACGTTTGCATGGCCAACGTTCATCGACCCGGCCGTTGGTAACGACTTCTCAAGCTCACATGCGTTGACCAACCTGTACGACTCGCTCGTATTCCCCAACGCAGACGGCACCGTTAGCCCATGGCTAGCCACCGACTGGAGCGCCTCAGAAGATGGTCTGACTTGGACCTTCAACC
>JAHDEN010000317.1 GCA_020628815.1 Chloroflexota bacterium
TGAGCTACGTCGGCATAGCCTTCGTATTTATTAAAGTTTGTAATGCTTTAAGGGTAATGCGTGGTGCAATTCTCTCTGCTTAAGAACTTGGGAGATACGCAAAATCGTCTGCCCAATCGGATGCAGGTCAGAAGTATATATATCTGATTCTGCAAAGTCAATACTGATTTAGCGAGGTTTTTTTCATAAATTGGGCAAAATAGCCCTTATCTAGAATTTCCTTACAAATTTGAGGGGCAAATGTTTAGTTACAGTTGGGTGTCTTTACAATTTTCGCAAAATCAATGTGCTCGGCCGCAATTGGTTGAATACCTGCGATACACGTGCTAATGACACGGGTTTGGTTGAGGTGAAAAGGAATGAAAGAACCACCGGTTTGTGCCAGCAGTTCTTGCGCTTGCCAATAAAATCCGCGCCTTAACGCCACATCTGGCTCGGCCGCCGCTTGAGCTAACAGCTGATCAAACTCAGACTCGTTCCAATATGTCTCGTTCCAAGGGGCACCTGAACGCCACGCCTCATTTAAAATGAGATGAGCAGGGCGTTCGTTCCAACTAGTCGTGATAAACGGTTCGATCAACCATGTCGTAGTCCAGAATGTTTCGGCCGGATCTTCGATAATCTCTAAACGGATTCCGGCCGCAGCCGCCTGTTGCTGATAAACGGCCAAAAGTTGTGGCCAATAAGGATCTAGTGAACTGGTGCGAATAGTAAGATCGATGCCGTTTGCATACCCAGCATCAGCCAGCAATGTTTTGGCTTGCTCAATATCTTGTTCACACGTTAACGGGTTATGGTAGCGATCCCCCGCCCAGACAGGGTGATCACACGCAACGGTGCCAGCCCCATTTAGAACTTGATCCACCAAAGCCTGACGGTCTGCTGCGAGTTTGATCGCCTGTCGTACGGCCGGGTTATCGAACGGCGGCGAATCTACCCGCATGGCAAAGCCACGCCAGTTGCCGGTTGGTACATTTTGCAGTCCAAAGCGATTGCCATCGGCAAACTGCGCTTTTTGTTCGGCTGTAATATCATCAAGCATATCAATCTGCTCAGCCAACATCGCATCGATACGGGTAACATCATCAGGAATTGCGATAATTTCTACCCTTCCCACACCCGGCCGACCGGCCCAATACCCATCATTTATAACGAGTTGAGTAATGCCATTGATATCTATAGATTCAAGTTTAAATGGGCCGGTTCCAACTTCATCGGCCGATGGAGTGCCATTCACGTTTGACTGCAAAATGACGGCTCGTTCATCGGTGAGTAACAAAGGGAACTCGACATCAGGGCTGCTTAGCTCAATCACAACCTGATCGTTGCCAGCTTGCGCAACAGATGAAATTTGCTGCAAAACCGACTGCAGGGTTGAACCAGCTGTGCCGTCTAACATACGTTCAAAAGAATAGACAACATCTGCAGGTGAAAGCGGCTGGCCGTTATGAAATGTAACCCCGCTCCGAATGGTAAACGTCCATACGGAGCCATCCCCATTAGATTGCCAATCGGTTGCCAAAACAGGCACGAGGGTTCCAGAGCCATCTAACCGCAGCAAACGCTCGTGCACAAAAAGCGAAAATTCTGCAAAACGTGTGGCCGCATACGGGTCTGTGACTTCAGCCCCACCCCAAATCAAACTGTGGGCCATGCGTAAGGTTGATGACACATCGGCCGGTTGCGCATCTATGGCTTCAGCAGTTTCTTCAGTTGTTTCTACGCTCTCGGCCGCATCCTCTTCAGAAACTTCAACCGCAACCGCGGTGGGAATCAAAACTGGCTCGGGGGCCTCAGCCTCTGCAGTGACCTGCACAGGCTCAGTTGCACTAATCTCAACGACTGCTTCTTGTGTGGCGTCAGTCTCAACAACATCGGCCCGAGTGGGAACAACGAGGGTTGGCTCTACCTCAACAAATTCAGGCTCACATCCGACGAGTAGCCCAAACAAAATCGTAAGGGACAAAAGATTGAAGCGTTGCTTGTTCAGTTTCATAACAAATTCGACCTGTGATTAAATTTCTTCGGAGAGGGAGGCTGGCGTGTAGAGGGGTATATGGTAGAAGGAAAAATCGTTTCCTGTTAAATCGACTTTAACAAGAACTACCATCATTGCAAGTAATTTTGATCTTTGGATTAGGTTTCTCAGTTTCATCCGCGCTTCCTCTTAAGCCATCGGTACACGGATTGATTTACAAACTGAACTGCTTGAGTTATCTTCATTGCCTAAGCGGGTTTTTATCTGCTCGAAGTAGCGATTTTATTGATCAAAAAGAACCGAAGCGCGTTGTTGAAACGGCCAAAGAAGAAAATTAATTAGATGATTGAAGTTCAATTTGGGATGGCAAAAACCAAAAAGTATGCGGTAAGCGAAAGTGGCGATACCTTTGAGATGGTAGAACGGCCGCACGGTGGCTTGTCGTTTGTACTGGTTGATGGGCAACGCAGCGGCAAAAGCGCTAAAGCGATTAGTAATTTGGTGGCCCGTAAGGCGATTCAACTCTTGGGAGAAGGGATTCGTGACGGCGCTGCGGCACGCGCGGCCCATGACTATCTGTTTACGTATCGTGCGGGCAAAGTAACGGCAACTCTCAACATAGTGTCTGTTGATACTGAATCAAAGACGATAGTCGTCTCACGCAATAATGATTCCCCTGTCATCATTTTTCATCCACAAGATGGGATGCGGCTTTTAGATGAACCTTCGCGATCGATTGGGACAAGCCGCCGAACAAAACCGTCTATCACAGAGATGCCCATTGAGCCGGGCTTAATCGTAGCAACGTTTACAGATGGGTTGCGCCACGCTGGAAAGCTAAGCGGCAATGGAGAGTTTGATTATTTATCGCTGATACAACGATTGGTAGAAGAGAGCACAACCAATCCACAAGAAATTGCTGATGCGCTGGTTGCGGGTGCTGTGGCCCAAGATGACGGCCGGCCGCGTGACGATATTAGCGTGCTTGTTATCACGACGATTTCGGCCGAGAGCGAAACGCCCGTGCGGCGCATAAGCGGCAATTTACAGATATAGGTAAATCTAAAAAAGTATGAGTCAGACCCAAAACATATTAGACATCGATACTTTGCTTCGCAACCACAAACCGGGCCATGCACTGGCCAGAGATTTTTATACACATCCGGCCGTATTTGAAGAGGAGTTCAAGCAGATTTTTTCGCGCCAATGGCAATATGTCGATCATATCAACCGCATCCCCAACAAGGGGGATTATTTGGTATTTAATATTGCTGGCGAAGAGATTATTGTGGTGCGTGGGGATGAGGAGACGGTTTTTGCCCATTTTAACGTGTGTCGCCATCGTGGGTCGCGCATTTGCCTAGAGCAAACGGGAAGCACCAAACGGCTCACGTGCCCGTATCACGGCTGGTCGTATCGCTTAGATGGCTCGTTAGCGGCGGCCCGAGCGATGCCCAGCGATTTTAATCCGGCCGACCACGGCTTACGCTCGTGCCAAGTTCGGCTGTTTGAAGGGATGATATTCATCAATTTGACGGCCGAGGGTGAGGGAGCAATTCCTGACTTTGACACAATCACCGGCAATTTACGGCCGTGGATCGAGCGGGCAGCGTTACGGAACACCAAAGTAATTGACCACAAAATCTACCCATCCCGTGTGAATTGGAAAATTGCGCTAGAAAACTACTTTGAATGCTATCACTGCATCGTTTCTCATCCTGAACTGTGTGCGGTGCAATTGCACACGCTACGTGATGCCCACGGCACCCCTAAAGGGCGGCAAACTTTTGCAGAACACAATGCAACTTGGCAGGCTGAAGCAGAAGCTTTGGGTCATAAAACAGGTAGTGACCAGTGGGGATGGGGACTGCCCGATCCGGATAACTTTGTGGCGCAAGCCCATTATGCGGAGCGCATGTTAATCCACTATGATCTAGAGGCGGTGTACGGCAAGCTTGAAGGCGGTAGTGCCACAGCGGCTAAAAAGCTGTTGGGCAACTATGCGGCCGATGACAAAGGCCAAGTCGATTGGGGCATTTTGCCATCATTCTTTTTGTACACCAGCTGTACCTCAACGGTTATT
>JAHDEN010000084.1 GCA_020628815.1 Chloroflexota bacterium
TTGCAGATTGGGTTTTAGGAGTTGCTCGGTTTACCTCGTCGGCCAAAACCAGATTCGCGAAAATCGGCCCTTTCTGGAACCGAAACTGTCGGTGGCCGTCAACCTCTTCCATCACCTCGGTGCCGGTAATATCGGCCGGCATTAGGTCGGGCGTAAACTGAATCCGGCTAAACTCCATTTCAAGCACTTCAGAAATCGTGCGGATCAACATCGTTTTACCCAAACCCGGAACACCTTCAAGCAGCGTGTGTCCACCGGCTACGATGGCGGTCAGCACGGTGCGAATCACATCTCGCTGCCCCACAATTACTTTGCTAATTTCAGATTCAATTGCTTCGGCCGTTTGTCTAAATTCTGATACGCTAACTTCTGACATTTAATCCTCTGTTTGTGGATGGCCAACACCTTGGCACTAAAGTTTTTGATTTAGATGGGATCGCCCTACTCAGCCTCGGGTTCAAGCGAACTAAAGTAGTCTCTAATATACCCTTTCATACCGATAGGGATGTAATCTTCAGATAAAGTTTCATATGCGGTGTTGGCATATTCAGCATACACCTCTTCATACGGCACAACGCTTTCCTCATCTTCGATATCAGTTGGGGATGTGCTCAAAAGTTCACCACAATTTTCGGGTGATGCCTCACAATTTGCGTCAAGCTCAACTTCAACCCCTTCAAATTCGCTTAAATCACGGAATGGAGGCACAAACACATTGTCTGTACTGCCTCCCCCTTCACCGCCACCACCAGCCTGACCACCGCTATTCGCAGCTTCAGCACCTGGCTGGCCCAAGTTTTCTCCCTGCCCTTCACCCTGAGTGGCTCCTTCCCCCTGCTGACCCGCTTCACCCTGACCACCTTGGCCACCTTCAGCTTGCCCCAATTCACCATCATCGGCGGCACCGCTAGCGGGGTCAGATTCTTCACTTTCAGTTACTTCTTGACGGCTCTCAGTCAATGCATCGGCCGCTTCTTGGGCGGCATCCGCAACTTCTCCCTGCTCCGCTTGCGCAGCGGCCGTTTCACCTGCCTCAGCCAGTGCCTCGCTGGCGCTCTCACCGTCACCCTGCTGTAACGCAGAGCCCGCTTCGGCCAAGCTTTCAGCCAGTTCAGGATTGGTTTCTTGCAGTTCAGAGGCCGCTTGAGAAAGCTCACTTCCCAATGCCTGCTGTTCAGCTTCACTCAACCCATCAATCGATTCCGCTAAATTATCAAGCTCTTCGGCCGTTTGCTCTAAATCACCCGATTGCATCGCTTCGCCCAACGGCTGACCGGCCGCTGATTCGAAATTTGCACTGGCATCCGCTAGCTCTCGCTCAAGCGAGTCGGTGCTGTTTTGCTGAGACAACTCACGCAATTCTGACTCTGCATCAGACAAAGTGGCCAAAGCTTCTTCCCGTGAGTCAACGCCGTCTTCCAGGGATTCTCTCGCTTCGGTAATCGGTTCTAGCAGCTCTTCCCGCTGTTCGGCCGTTAACTCAGGATTATTTTCAATCTGTTCTTGTAGCTCTTCTAGGCGTTCAATTTGCTCCGCAACCACCTGCTGCACTGCCCGCTGCCCCTGCAAAATAGAAGCTTGTGCATTAGGCAAAATGACGGCCGCTGCCAACAACGCAACGGCGGCCAATATAAAAACAAGCTCTTGGGTATCAATTGTTAGGGGGATGGCTTTCTGCACATCAACCCGACGAATCGTATTTAACGTATCTTCTAATTGAGATCGACGAATGACGGGCGGCGCATCAATTTTCCCCTGATGCAGTTCTAAAGCGCTCGTAACCCGCTCACGTAGCCCAAATTGCTGGTCCGCATAGATGGCTTGATCGTTTATCGAATATCGTCGCAGCAGTGCAAATGCGATCCCACCAACTAAGCCAACCACGGCGCAAATAAGGCTGGCAAAAACAATTTCACGATTGGTCATGAACGGCCGGAACCTAGAAACCGCCGCTAAAACCAGTGCAACAGCCAAGCCCGCCATTAATCCACGTGGGGCCCAAACCAACAGCGACTGCAGTTTGCGTCGGCCGTTCCACGACTTTAGTTCTTGTTCTATTTCAGAAAAAGAGGCCTCAATCAAGCTAATTACTCCGCAATTTTAGCAACTCTGCTCACGCTCCAGCGGAAGAGCCAGCGAGCCACAAGAAGATGAAAAATCAAAGTACCGTACCACGAGTTTGGAGCAAAGAAGCTGGACGCGCCGGTTGACCAGTACCCCCAAATCGAGTTGTTATCCATAAAAACAAGCTCTGAGTACAGCATTGATCCGGGCAAATTAGTCATCAGCCCAAAAAATAGGCCGTATGCACCCAGCGGTTCAAGCCAAGCGGGGGTAGTCGTCATAACGGCAAATATCGGGGCCAAAATCAAGCCCCCGAGCAACGTTAGCAATGGTAGCGCAACCAGCACCACAATTGTCACGATATACGTTGTAACCGTTGCCGCCAGCGTCGTTTTCGCCCGGCTTGAAAAATATAAACCGAGCAATGAATACGTAAATGCCCCAGCGATCAGCATCAGTTGGGACACAACAATTTCGATCCAAGACACCCCGCCAATCATAAAAGCCAAGAAGATGAGCGGGATGGTGGAGACAATTAACAAAATGACGTAGCCGAGCGCAGAAATCACTTTACCTAAAACAAACCGGCGTGGTGACATTAAGGTGGTGCGCAAAAGCTCAAAGGTTTGTCGCTCTTTTTCACCAGTAATAGCCCCAGATGTAAAGGCGGGTGCGACAAAAACAACCAAAAACATTTGAATCGCAACCATAGTCAAAAATATCGCTTGCCCTGCAAATTGCCCCGCGCTGGCGGCCGTAGAGTTGTCGAGTGCAAAAACAAGGTAGATAAAGAAGATAATGGTGCTGACAGCAAGCAGATATAGGCTCAAAATCGCATACGCACGACGGCCGCGCATCCGGCTACGCAGCTCTTTTAAAGTGATGGGATTTTGAAAAATTCCCCGCTGGATCAATCCCATTCTGTCTAATTTTGGACCGGCTTCACTCATCGCAATTACCTTTGGTTCTAACTACAGTCAACTTTATTTTGATCCTAGATCATATCATACAACCCGATATGTCAGGACCGCTTTTCTGTTTTATCAATGACAGGCTAATATTATTCACCGCACAACAAAGTAAATCATCAGCCAGCCTATCAATCAGCAAAATCGTGCAGCAGTTCTCCATTGTCAATGGCCAATGCACGGCGGCGAAGCAACCAAAAAAGCAGCCCACCACTGATAAAATACACGATGTTTAGACTAAATGCGCCAGCCCCAAACGCCATCGCCTCGAACTCATACTCAATAAAAAGTACAACAACTAAAGTCCACACAATCGTATTAATGATCATTCGATAGACCATAATGACAGCATACGAACCGATTAATGCAGCACGTGCAGAGTTGGTCCATAAAGACAGTGTCAGGCCGATTAAACCCGCAAAACCGATCTCGAGCCACGGCCGTAAAATGGTCGAGGCGGTTGTTAAAACAGCGACGCCAACAGTTTGCCAGCCGGTCGTTTGGGTTAAGCCAGATGCGGAGCCGGTGATCAAACTTGCGGCCGAGCCGAGCGCCGTTGTACCCAGCCCCACCACAACCGCATACAAAACACTCAGCACCATAAGCGCGCGCCAAATTCTTAAGCGAGACAGGCTGCCAAAAAACTTAGAGACGATGATTTCGATAGTGGACATGGGGGTTAAACGCAAAATGTCCCAACTTCCCCGATCCATCTCTTCAACAACAGAGGGTGCGGTTAAGGCCGGAGCCAGCACAATCCCGATCCAAGTCAGCACTTGAATAACGATATTAGGCAGACACAAGAGCAAAAACAAAATCCCGCCAGCCTCACCAATCCCTAAAAGCTGAGTCAGTTGGTACGACCCGCAAAAAATGCTTACCCCTAAAACCACAATAATGATCAAAGGCAGGTAGCGCATCAGGGTTGCAAAGTATTGGTTTGGCTCTCCCCATCGCCCTTGCTCGCGCAGGTAAATTGGATTTGATCGAACTTTTTGAAAAAAGTTCCACATGAGTCGCAGTCTTGCCTCGTTGCCTTAAAAACCACAGGCCCTTAGCCGTTATGAAAAAACTTAATTGATGACGCCCTGAGTTGCTTGCATAAAGACATCTTCCAAATCTCCAACTTCTTCGCTAAAAGAAATAATTTGGATCTTCTTTTCGATCAAGCTTAATAAAAGCTGGCTTAGCTCTTCGTCATCCCCCGTAAAATCAAATCTCACAATATCTGGTGTTAGTTCAATTTCCCGGCCGTCTGTGATCGCATCCACTTTTTCATGCGTCATCAACAAATCTTTTAACGGCACCGTATCCCCAAGCATACGCACTTGGATCAGCCGAGAAACCTGCAATTGCTGGCGCATCTGCTCAATATCCCCATAAGCCACCAGCTTACCCGCTTCCATGATTCCGATGTCTGTACAAATATCAGCCACTTCAGACAAAATGTGAGACGAGAAAAAGATTGTTTTACCCATGTTTTGCAGCTCACGTAGCAGCTCGCGCATTTCAATCCGGGCGCGTGGGTCCAAACCGCTGGCCGGTTCGTCTAAAATTAAAACCTTAGGATCATGGGCCAACGTCCGTGCTAAACACAGCCGCTGCTTCATTCCCCGGCTCAGGCTCTCAACCATCTCATCATGCTTGCTGCCTAAATCAACCAGGTCGAGCAAATCCCCGATCATCCCTTTGCGAACCGTTTCAGGAATATCATAACAGGCTGCAAAAAAGTCTAGATATTCCCAAACTTTCATATCGTCGTACACGCCAAAAAAGTCCGGCATATACCCTATCATCCGCCGAACTTCATTGGGATGAGTCATCACTGAATACCCACCAATTTTGGCTTCCCCTTCAGACGGTTTTAGCAAGGTGGTTAGAATGCGCATGGTGGTGGTTTTGCCCGCCCCGTTAGGACCAATAAATCCAAACACAGCCCCTTCTTCAATAGTTAGATCTAAATGATCTAGGGCGGTGAAACTCCCATACTGCTTGGTTAACCCACTAATTTCAATAATTGCTGACATAAGGTTAGTTCTCGATCGGTATCTCGATAAAGTAAAGGGATGCTCCCTGATTTTCAAAACGGCCGTCATCGATGGCTATATCCAACTGCTGTGAATCATCCCAACCGATAAAAACAAGTTTACCGACCGGTGTATAAACCACCTGGTTGTTATAAGTTTGGTACAAGCTATTGAGCAAACTGTAGCGCTGATAGTTTTCAGCAACCCCATACGTCTCATAGTATGTACCCGGTTCCGTCCCTTCTACTAAGGTTGAAAATCCATTTTCCAGCGGAGACTCTTGGTAAGTGTCAGACGCATTTGCACTGCCTTGTGCACGAAATTGATCTGGCTGACCGGCAAGCTGATTTGCGATATTCTCCTGCGCTAAAGTTGGCAACGATAATTCCCGAGACAGCGTATCTCCCGGCGCAATATCATTTAATTGTACTTGCCGCGATCCCCCAACTAGCAACAAAATGTTTTTCAGAGGCTGATCCCCTACGTTGGTGACCTTCAAATCAATCTTGTCTCCCCCCGGCTGTAGAACAGCTTGGGCAAGGATGGGTGAGACTGCCTGATAGGTTGAGCTCGAAAACGATTCAACATCACCCACGTCAATCACCAAATTTTCGAGACTGATTTGATCATTGTCCCGGGTGACTTCAAATTCATCGCTCAAACCACCAAATGCAAATTGACTCAATACCCGAATATTCGCGTCGTTACGAATGGTGACGTTGTAATCGGCCCGACGTGGTGAAAAAATTCCAATAGCAGTCTCTGTTTTAAGCGTTGGTTGATCAACCCGGCCGCTCACGACTGACAGTTGGTTAATCAGCACCTGATTGCCTCTAAACTGCAAGCCGATAATTAGGGCGATGGCGCTAAACAGCAAAATAGTCAGCGGCAAAGATATCCAGGCGAGCTCGCGCCGTTTCATGCGGCTTAAAACCAAATAGTTGAGTGGCCCAACAATCAGCACATAGAGCAGCATAAATCCCAGCACTAAAAATATCGATGGCAACTGTACAGATGGAATGGTTGAAACCGCTTCGACGGCCGCATTTTCGTCGTCAAAACCGCGCTCCCAAAAAAGATCCTGAGGAGCATATTCAGCAAACGCCTCCCACATGATCACACTGCCATCCCAGTCATCCAGCGGAGCAAACTGTGGGTCAAGGGCCAAAAACCATACGTTCCCCGCCCCTTCCGGCCGACGTGCCAAAATAGGCAGAGCTTCGTCACGCCAAATCAAATCCCCACTTTTTAATGTCGAACGGGCAATAACGTAGGGGCCAGGATCACGAAAATCGAGCCCTATGGACGATTCAAAACTAGCCAATTGGTCAATCGACTCTGTGCCAATCACCTCAACCGGCAACACATCTTGGAAGGCGGCCGTTGTTTTTTGCCAACTGGCCCCGCCGGTCAGCACCAACTGCCCCCCTTGTTTAACCCAGCTATCAATCGTTGCGCGCTGTTCGGCCGAAAGCACATTGGTGTCGATGTCGGTAAATATCAGCACGTCTACCGCTTCAAGTGCGCTCACATTGATCGGGATCTCATCAATCGACATGTATGCAACGGTAGAATCAGTTCGGCTACCCCAAACTCTAGAAAGCACGTCCAAACCGGTTGGCTCTGGCGAGACCACCGCAAAAAGCAGCGTGTCGACCGGATCAACCTCACTCAGAGGGCCACTACTGTATTTGACCAGATCTTCCCCAGACTCATCGACAAAGGTAACGATGATGGATCGCCCAAATCCGGGTGAGAAAATCGGCACTGTAAATTGCTTGCGCGATTGGTTCGGCAGAGAAACATCTGTTTTCCACACATTTCCGCTGTCCCCGATCTGAATTCTCAATTCACCTTCTACAGAAACCCCATTATTTTCGATCACCATCCAGACAGGCAGCCATTTGCCCCGTTTGACGATGCCGTCAAAACCGGGTCTTACCGTTAGCGAAATACCGTTTGATTCTGTTTGTGCGGTTATAGCGGTTGGGGCAAGGGCTGTAGGCAATATGAGTAAAGCGAGAAAAATGCAGACAAGAAATGATTTATGAAAGGATGATTTCATAGAAATGGGTTATCGAAATTCGATGGTGTAATTGGTTAAGACTACATCAGGCCGATTGCGCTCGATCCAGCTAATAATATTTTCCATCACGCTATGCAACACACGGGTATCGTTGCCAACGGCAGCCACCCCAATCACAGCACTTTGCCAAACATCGTTTAAATCGACTTCGGCAATCGCGATATTAAACTCGTTTGATAATCGGCTGATAATTGATTTTAAAATTCGTCGCTTTTCTTTAAGCGACCTTACTCCATCTAACCCCAATTTGATCTGGCAGGTTGCAACATGCATTGGTATAAAGCGTATGGACTATTTAATGATGTAATTCGGTACGAACCATTTCTTCAGTTAAAACGACCTTAACCCTAACAAACTAATTAATCTTATCAATTTGCTCGTACCTACTTATTGATGAAAGGGTTTAAGAGACTAAATAGTATTTCACAGGATACCTGCTAGCAAGCACCTGTGTGTAAACTTTAACGTGAAATTATGAGTAGACAAAATTATGATGACCGATACGATGACGACCGCGGCCGACGCAGATCGGGACTGCGGCCGATCGTAATTACATTTTTTATTGTATTGTTTGCAGTTGCAGCCCTATTTGGGGTTGGGCTTTATCAGTTGTACCAAACCACAAACGAAGTTGTACAAAATAATCCTTTACTCAAACCGGTAAGGACCCTACTAATCAGGTCAACGCCAGAAATTCTGCCCGACCCGATGACCATCGTGCTACAGGTTAACCAAATCGCCCGGCTAGAAACGGCCGAGCTCAAAGCTGAGAAGATTGTCACATCTCAACGAGATACAGACGTCTTATTTGGTCTATTTGGCGAAAGTATCATATTTGTAGCGGTTGGCCAGGTTATTGCCGGGGTTGACTTTCAAAAGATGGAAGAAGGGGATATTCAAGTTGTGGACCCCGATACAGTCATGGTCCATCTGCCAGAAGCTGAAGTGCTGGTCGCCACACTAGATAACCAAGCCAGCTATGTGGTTGACCGTGATGTAGGGCTATTTAGCGGCGCGGATCCTCAGCTAGAAACACAAGTTAGGCAAATTGGAGAGCAGGCGATTCTTGACTATGCGCTTGAAGAGGTCCAAATTTTGCAAACGGCCGATGACAACGCAAAGCAATATCTTGAAGGGTTTTTAAACGAGTTAGGGTTTGAAGAGGTGATTTTTACAGATGAAAAACCGCCTGTTCCCCCACCTTATGTTCAGGAGATTCCGAAAGGCCACATCCTGATAACTGTAACGCCCAGCCCATAACCAATAAAAAAGGGCGGCGGACAAAATGTCCGTCGCCCTTTTTTATTGGTTAGTTGAGCCTAATTCGTACTTTTAGAATTTGCGCTCGGCCGCATGTAGTGTGTTCATCATCAACATCGCAATAGTCATGGGGCCTACACCACCAGGCACAGGGGTGATTGCGCCAGCAACCGGCAAACAATCGTCATAATCCACATCGCCTACCAAACGATAGCCACGTTTTCTAGATGGATCATCTTTCCGGTTAATGCCAACATCGATAATCACAGCACCCGGTTTAATCTGATTCCCTTTGACCATTTCGCTAATCCCAACGGCTGCCACAATCACATCTGCCCGTTTTAAATGGGCATCCATATCTTTTGTGCGGCTATGCACGATGGTTACTGTCGCATTCGCATTGTTGAGCAAAAAGGCCATCGGCAACCCCACAATGTTTGATCGGCCAACAACCACAGCTTCTGCACCATTCAGATCAACCCCGGCTTCTTCTAACAAACGCATACAGCCGTATGGTGTGCAAGGGATAAAAAGCGGTTTGCGCCCTTTCATAGAAAGACGGCCGATATTAACCGGGTGAAACCCATCTACATCTTTTTCAAGATCAATCGTCCCTAAAATCGCTTCTTCATCGATATGATCGGGCAATGGAAGCTGCACTAAAATCCCATCTACTCCAGGATCATCGTTTAGCTTTTGAACAACCGATTGAAGCTCTTCTTGGGTTATATCGGTCCCCGTTTCACGGCTGATTGATCGAATGCCAACTTCGGCACACGCTTTGTGCTTTGCACGCACATATGTGGCTGATGCCGTGTTATCTCCAACCAAAACGGTTGCTAGGCCGGGAGCGTAGCCGTGTTTAGCTTGCATGTCGCTAACGGCCGCTTTTACTTCGCCACGCACCTTAGCCGATATCTCTTTACCATCAATTATTTTTGCACTCATGGAAATTCCTCAATTTTTTCTGGCTCGATTCTTTTTACGAATCGTTGGGTTCAGTATCTCACATGTTTAAAACAAAAAAAGGTATTTTGATACAAAAAACAAAATACCTTTTCGGTGTAAACGGTTATTTAAAACAGCAAAGCATACAATTTACTAAGCTGCTTATCGTTTTTTCTGTGATTAGTGGGGCAGAATTTCTGTACCCATCCATTTATCAAGCCAGATGGCGATACCAAGAGCGCCAAATATAATGGTCAATGGATAGTAAGCTAATCCGTCACCTTCAGTTCCAAAGTACAACCCGTACTCTTCAGCATTGGTGTTCATCAAAAACATGCCAACATGTGTCACGATAAACCCGAAGATTAAAGCAATAACGATGAGTAGTAATATTTTTACGGTCCGATTCATAATTCTCTCCTGCTTGTAGAGGGTGTTCTCTTTTCAGTGCTTTAATTATAGTCAATTCATGCGCTCGGGTAAATTAATCCCTGCAATGGTTTGGTAAGGTCCGAGCGATCAGGATACTACTTTTTCCCCATAAATAGAGATAACTCTGCCCGGAATTCCGACCACTGTCCCTCCGGCCGGAACGTCTTTAACGACGACACTATTGGCCCCGACTAAAGCATCGTCCCCCAATGTGATATCACCTAAAACCCGAGCACCAGCCCCGATAAAGACACGGTCCCCAATTTTTGGGAAAATCAGCTCATTCCGCATACCTACGGTAACGGCCGAAATAACCGAGCAATTCTCACCCATATAATCGGGCGAAATCACAACCCCAACCGGATGTGCAATGTAAAGCCCTCCACCAATCGGGGTGTCGAGCCGCAGTTCTGCACCAAATTTTTTTAAATTTCGCCGGTAAATCATACCCGGCAAAGATGGGATTCGTTTCTCTGTAAGCCAGCGGGCTAAACGAAACCAAAACATCAGCCGCAACGAAGGGTGACTATAAAGCAGGTGTAGGGTCTTTAAAAAAGTGACTTCAGACGCATCGACAATATCAGATGGGATTACCCAACGTTGTACGTCTTTACGGAATGGTTCAATCATAAATTAGGGTTGCTATTAATGAGTGTGGTGAAAAATAGATCGAGTATGTAAATAACAATGATAGGGTAGCTATTCAAAAACACTTGGAGTCTAAATAACTATGCAAAGCTCTCCTCAAAGACCAGAAACTACCATGCTGTCTCAATTAACCGGTGAATGAAACAGGGTTTGTATTGGTCCCAAGCTTTTAAGTGTCGATCAGAATTTAGAATAGACCCGTTGGCTTACGATGCAAATTCCAATGCTTTCTGCTCAAACTGGGTCAAATCAAGGCAGGCTACTATGCAACAGGATTTTGAAACGGATTATCAATATCGTTCAAAATATCAGCCACCTGGCGAGTCAACTCATCTGGTGAGACAGGTTTTGTTAAGTAGCGCGTTGCTCCAACTTCCATACCTTGAGTGATGCTGGCCGTATCGGTCTTGGCACTAAGCATAATCACCGGGATCCTGGATGTTGAATCGCTATCACGAATAGAGGTGCAAACATCAAAGCCATTTAGCCCCGGCATCATCACATCTAATACGACAAGGTCGGGCAGAATTGTTCTTAGTTTTTCTAAAGCATCGTAGCCATCTACTGCTTCAATTACTTCGTATCCTGATCGGACAAGCATTAAGCGCAGCAGTGTTCGTGCCATCGGTTCGTCATCTACGATTAAGATTGATTTAGCCAAGTCGATTTTCCTATGAATTAAAGTTGATGTTCAGGCAAGACAGCTTGTGAATTATAAACCAGTTTTGATAAATGTTGACATTGCCATTATCTGGTTAAGGAGCCTACAAATCTATTTTCGGATTAGGGTCTGCAATCCCCGAAAGGATGATAGTACCTCTGGCTTCTATCATAAACATTTACAACCTATCCGCAATCTAAATTCAGAGATCGCAATAGCTCCCAGGTCATGTATCAGGGTCGTTTATTGTTTTTATCGTATGGAGATCGGAAAAATCGGTGAGATATGGGGTGTGTAGCTCCCTATATCGAAAGATTCTAGTAATACGTTAGAGAAAAAAATCTATCTATTCAGCCCTTTTTTAAAGGATTACGGCAAAATTATAACCTGCTGAACAATTACAAAAAAGACGATTTATCCAATCGCCTTTTCTGTTTCAGCTAAAACTTTTTTCACGGCCGATAGTAACTCTTGTGGGCCAAATGGCTTGGTCACATAGTCGTTTACTTTGGCAATATGTAAGCCTAACACCTTATCAATGCTCTGAGCCTTAGCGGTTAGAATAATGACCGGAGTCTCGCTAATCCCTTCTTCAACACGGATTGTTTGGAAGACTTGCCATCCGTCCATTTCCGGCATCATTAGATCAAGCAATACCAAATCAGGTTTTAAGTCTCGAACCAAATCAAGCCCTTCATGGCCACCCAGAGCCCCATGAACTTCGTAATCATGGCGAGTCAAAATCAACCGCACAAGGTCGATCATATCGGGTTCATCTTCAATACATACAATAACTTTTCTTTTATCGCTCATTTAACTCTTTTCGGGCAGATAAGATCAAAACAATCTTTGATCTTTTGGGGTTAGAAAGGATTTGGTCAAGGCCACAGATGACTAATGTCGAGCTATTACCCAAGACTCTTGATCAGACTAACATATCCGGTTAAGCGATGTCTATAATCAACTACGGTACCTTTATCCTGTAGGGGGGTACTTGTTGACGTGTATTTGGGGATCTAAGGAGATTTCGATGCATATTCGGCCGCAATTTTTTGATACCGCGCCTTATTAACGCCTAAATCAGAATATCCCATACGTGCGGCCGAGCGACTTTCAATTTGTCCACTCTCTTCATTAACAACAAACTCAACATCATCGACAAAGTTCCAAAACGAACTGCGGAATTCAACATGCAAATAAGAGTTATTCTTCGTAATAACCCGGCTTTTTGGCATAGCAACTAAAATTTCAGCCAATTGTGAAACAGCATCGGCCGGGCTCTGATTAAGTTGAATAGGCTCAACTTGATGCAGCTCATCGGTTGCTAAAGTCGACACACAGTTAGGCGCTTCAGAGCATGGGGCTAGCTGACCGGAGCCGACACCATCTGGCGTTGCTACATTTGAGTTATATATTCGGCCACCTATTACAGTGACTAGGGCCAAAACTAAAATGATGATAAGTATGATGACAAGTATGCGCATGTGAATCTCTTTTCCTTAGGTCTGGGAATCAGGCATCGGAATCAAATTACTCTCCCAAAGTAATTTTTGTTCCTGCTCAGCTGAAGGTTTCACGGCAGAGTAGACACTGCCCATCAGAATTACACCAGAACATAGATGATCAATGCAAAATCCCAGACAAGTCGATCTCCCAGTAACAGTTTAAACCGTCGTCATCTCTTCGCCACGAAGCTGTAGCGATATATTTGGATGAACCATATGTAGCCGTTTTAAATCTACAGCGCGTAAAACCCAAACTTCTCCGGCCGTATGCGCCACGGCTTTAAATCGATGCAGTTCATTAAACAACGTTGCTCGGCCGCCAAAAAATCGGCCCGGCTTTTTCAGCTCATAACTCAACTGATCATGTTCGTTGTATAAACCGATCTCCCCAGAAACCAAGATAAAGCTTTCATACCCGGCCGATTGGCTTTGGTACAACACATCATTTTCAGCCAGCGGATAGACACGTAAATCAAGAGCAAGGTCCAAAATATCAGCCCACAGCATTTCTTGAAACGGGGAGTGACGCAGCAGCCACTCCGCTTTTCTAAATCCCTCTTGCAAGTTTAAATGATCGGCCACATGCTTAAAAAAGGTGCCATCTATTTGCAGTAGTTCGACATTTGTTTGAGCGTATGTATTGTTCATCCGCTGCACAACCGCCCCATTTTGCCCGGGCTGCTCTTCATGTTTCAGTGCGCTACGTTCCCCAATAATGCTCCCTCGCCCTGCAACAAGTCTCAACTCTTCTGTTCCTTCTGACCAAACTTCGATTAGCCCTTTGTGGACCAAATAAACCAGCCCATTAAATGGCTCGCCGTGTTGAATAATCTGCTCTCCAGCGTTGTAAGATACAACATTAACCGTTTGCCGGAGCTGTAAATTGATTTCAGGCGATAGGCGAGCCAGAAGCGAAGAAGTCAGAATTGTTTCCATGATCGGATCTTCAGGCAATGTACTGATCGCCTCGCCTAAACCGACGATACGACCGCTCAACGCAAAATCGATCCGATTCCCTAGTGCATCTACCAAATCAGCCAGCCCATCAGGTTTTGTATGGGCCAAAATGACCCGGCCACCCCCTTCGAGCATCTGCTCTAGCAGTTCACGCGTCACCGTTGTATGAACCGTCCCGCCACCGGCATCTTGAATGATGATGTCGGCTCCATCTGCAAAGCTAACTAATTCTTTGCGCCGCTCATCTTGAATAACCCCTTCTTCAACAAGCTCGTCAAACCAAACTTCATCGTATCGCATATCTCCAGAAAAATAGAGATCGTTTAAGCGTATAGCGAGTGTTGGAATAGAATGCACCGCATAAATAGCGCTAAATCGGCGTTTGCCAAACACCAACGGCTTACCCGGATTCAATGGAATAAATTTAAAGAGAGAAGCGACCTCATCTGTCGGCAAATTGAACATCGCCGTTAACACACGTAACAGGCTCTGATAAATCACATCCGAAGTAATCAACTGAATCTGATTCTCACCCATCAAAATCAGCTCCGGCAGCCCCCCAATGTGATCTTCGTGCAAATGTGAAATAACAACTTCTGAAATGTGCCGCGTAGACAGCCCCAAATGGGCCAACCGCTGACGAATAAAGGCGGCCGTATCAAATAAGGTTAGGTAGGTACGATCTACGGTATGGAACCAAGCCAGAAAACAGGTTGTAATCCCGTCAGGGTCAAACCCATCACTGCCGCCAATAAACTGCAGTGTTAATTCTTGACGCTGGATGGGATGAGCCGGGGGCCAAGATAGTGGTTTTGCTTGCTCTGTAATCTGGGTTGATAGGCGAGCGTGCTCAACCTCGTTTTCATAGAACACATACTCTTTTGCAACCGGATCTACCCGAATCGCCGTGCTTTCCCCAATGTATCCAGATTCAGTCTGATCAAGTGACACAATCTCACATAAATCGGGCCAATAGGCAGCTCTATTAATCGGTGGGAAGAGGCTCACAATGTCGATCTCATCTGCCAGCCACTTCATTCCCTTCTGACGCAAACGGGTGTCTGGCCCCTCAAACGTTTCTTCCAAAATAATTCGGATGCGATCTTTCTGAGATTTGGTGTGGACCACAATCAGGCATTTGTTTTGCTGTCCAAAATATTGAGCATAAAGCACAAATTCAATGCTTGCATAGTTGACGCCTGAGCGTACAAAACCCGTAGACGCCAGCTCCTCACCGGCCGCCATATCCTGAGGCAGCAAAATAACCCTAGGAATTTCCAAACCTTCAGACAGGATAGACTTTAAGACCTCGGGCGGGGAATGGGTCAAAATCCCCCCCATCGATGTTGAAACAATGGAAACATTATTAGGCAGGGAAATAACGTTCTCTTGGTCTTTTTTTCCTTTCTTCATGGTTTGAAGTCTCAGTTAGATCGTATTCTGAAACAACCTGATCCAAATTAAGCTCAACCTCGTCACAACCTTAAAATACATATGGGTAATCAGCGAACGAATTGGATCCTGCCTCGCCGCTTTAAAAGATTACAGATGGATATGATTGTGCTTCAGGTTTCCCTATTAACTTTGATATAGCTTCTAGTGGTTTGGATCAGCACTGATTTGAATCAGCTTGATGTTTTTATTTTACCCCTAATTTGCTGATTTTGCTTACAACCGGTTAATTAATCTGTACTACCTCGAGATGGGGCACGGCATTATCGTAAGAATCCAATCGCCTCGTCTAGCATGCCATTCATGCAAATAGTTGCCGTTTTGCCTAAATTCTGCTGCAAATCAACAATACGCAACCGGCCGGATTTTTCATGTTCACCATCTTCTGGCAAAAGCGAGGCCAAACTGCCGGGTAAATCGGTAAATGTTTGCCAGCTGAAATAGCTATGGGGTGCATCCTCAGCGGCCAAATGAATGGGCAACGAAAAAATATCAGCTTCAACTAGATCTTGGAAGAAATGTGTGCCATAGGAAAGTTCAGGTGCGGCCCCTTGTTCATTGCTCAAACTCATCTCGATTAATGCCAATGTGTTGTGGATGTCAGCATAGCCAACTTTCACCCCTAATTCAATATTTGAGCTTCCCCAACGGCCGGGGCCAAACAAAACAAACCGTTCGTGTTCCAGTTTTTGATTGATGCGTGTGATCACACGCCCCAGTTCTAGACGCAAGCCAGGATCACCTATTTTGTTATACGCTTCTGGGTCAACAAAAACTAAATAGCGTATGTCATCAATCCGGCCGTCAGGAACCAGCCCCTTCGTCCGAAACAGCAGATTTTGCTTGGGCACATCTTGAGGAATGTCGGCCGGTTGAGACACCTTTTTCTCCGACAGCGGCCGACATTGAAGCAAGTTTAAATTAAAGTCTGTTTTGCCGTCTTTACGGGCAACCTGAATCGAAAACTCCGTATCAACCGGTAACCCATAAGTAGACTCAATAGATTGCAGAGCGGTCTTCATTAACTCAGGAAAACTGCTTTCCGTAAGCAGCTTTTTAAACGTAATCACCAAGTCGTCACCCGGTTTGACCGAAGCCCGGGACAAAATCGGCTGCAGGTAATCTCCCTTATCAATTTCTGCCACTAAGCCCACATGCGGAAACTTACGTGTCAAGACCTCATCCATCGGCAGCGTTTTGAATTCGTTATCCACTAAATCAACCAAGTCAATAAATTTTTGTGAATAAGCTTTGATCCGTTTGGTGTCCGCCTCTGGCCGTAATTGTGGATGGCTCAGCCCGACCAGCCGGGCGTAGTCATGGCCGATTCGATCAACCGCACGGGTACCCATCCCCCAAACAAGCCGCAAAAAGCCATCTTCTCGTTTGATCTTTTCGTTCCAGCGCCAAGCGTTTTGACTAAAGCCCACACCGGCCAATGTTGGATACCAGTACCGGCCGTTCGGCTCTCCCATCACTTCTTGAATCAAGATCCCCATGCGTTCATCATAGTCGATAAGCCCATGCTTTTGTCGGTACAAAATCGCTTCTGGATTTAGGGTGCTCGCATAAATTCTGCGGATCCCATATTTTAGGTCTTGGAGGTTTTCTTTGGGGGTTCCCTGATTGGGGCAAAAAATACTTTCGTATTTGCCCGCAAACGAAAATCCAAAATTATCTTCTAACAAACTAGACGACCGCACAATAATCGGCCGGTTACCCATATGTTCCAAAATCGCCTTAAGTTGATTTTCTACATAGTCCGGGAAGCGGCCCAGCATATGGTCACGCACCACATTAGGGTAATCAGCCCGAATCTCTTCTAACGGCCGGTACTTCTGATTCATGATATAGCTCATGTTATTGAGCGTTCGAAAATCATAAATCACTTCGCTCCCAATAAAATACGATTCGGGAATGAACACTTTGTCTGAAAGTTCTGGGATGTTTTTTAAAATACGCCACGCCAAGATCATCCCGGCCGCTTTACCCCCGATCTTCCCCTCGCCAATCCGCCGCTCATACAGCATGCGCAGGTCTTTAATAGAAAGCACCTTTTTGGCGACACCGATAAATTGAAGATGATCACTGATCATCCCTTTAATCAATACCACACGTATTTCTTCTAAATGATGGCGCACTCGCTCACGATCAGCCTGCGGAATTGACTCGTAGATCTCACCCTGCCTAAACAGCATCTCCCACGGGGCCAATTCTGGGTTAAAGGCCAGATCGACCTGATCTGCGGCCGGGTTATTGTTTTCAATCACCTCTTGAACAATTTCATCAAACCGCTGTGTCGGGAAATTATTCCCAAAATAAAAATCTGTTTGATACTCCCGAATACGATTGGTCCGCATCTTCCAAATGTTTGCCGACTCTCTATTAAAAGGATCATACACCCCTTCACGCCGCTGTGACGCAATCGCCTTATCGCGGATTTCAGACTCGAACTGCTGCTCCCCAATAATCCCTTTACGGAAGATCTCATCCCGCATGCGGTCCCGGATCCTGTCAGCTAAAATCGGGTACTGAGCCAGCTTCACATAAATATCAATTGTTGAGGTCTTACTGCGTATTGTCGAGTCCATAATTTTAAGGATAGTTTTAAGTCAAGCACCCTGTCAAACCAATCAACCTATTTTGCGACCAATTCCTCAGTCAGCATCAGTTAGGAATGGAAACCATTTGGTAAATATTAAAGAATAATTACTTGCGTGAACCTCTGGTATATATCGGTATGAAGATTGTATATAATCAATTCATCCTACTTTTCAAACACAACAATTCTGTGTAGAATTGAACCACTGTTAAATTTAAACTCTTGCATGGTTAATTAAAGCCATACGGTAAGGAGATACCCAAATGACTCATATTGTTACACGTCTCTGTTTACGTGACACTGCTTGTGTAGAAGTCTGCCCAGTAGAATGTATGGTTCTCGGAAAACCTGAGAACGAATGGCCATGGCTCTACATCGATCCAGATACTTGCATCGACTGCGGCGCATGTGTACCAGAATGCCCTTACGAAGCTATCTTCCCAGAAGAAGAAGTACCATTTGACTTCGAAGTTCAAGATATCCACGATGGTGGAACTTGGATCGCTATGAAGAAAGAAGATCAAGCTGGTGAAGAACTTAAAGACGCTCAAGTAGGCGAACACACCGTTAACGTACTAAACGCTGTCAAAATCGCACCAGGCGAAGTTCTTGACCTAACCGAAGACATCGAGCCCAACTACGATTTCTTCTCAGAAGGTCCTGGCTACGACGCAATGGACTAGGTTTTAGTCTAGTGCTAAATCAATTGAAAAAACCGTTGCCCCGTGCAGCGGTTTTTTTTTACAGCCACAATTAGCACTCTGTTAGCGATAGTGCTAATTGCATTAGAATCTTACAACTTTCCAACTGAAAAAGCCTATAGTAAACAGTATTGTAGATTGCAGACCAAGTGCTACGTCAAGGCTAGACTAATAAGAGTTGTCATCAGAATTCAGAATGATGAAGCTTTAAGTATTTTGCCCCATCGAAGTTTAATGCAAACGATGATTGATAAAACACTGGTCACCCAATCACATTATTCTATTTATCAGTACAAGCAAAGTGGAATTGGATAATCCAGATTTAAAACGAATAACAGATTAAAACACATGAGATTCGACAAATTTACAGAAAGAGCACAAGATGCGGCCGCACGAGCATACCAAATCGTTCAGCGTTATAGCCATAGCCAAGTAGACACAGAGCATTTGTTTATGGCATTGCTAGAGCAAAACGATGGTGCTGTGGCTCACATCTTGAATTACTTAAAAGTTGACGCAGCTGCGATGACAGAACGCGTTGACGAAACACTTAAAAAAGCCCCGAAAGTCAACGTTTACGGCGGAGGGGTTGGGCAAATCTTTTATACGCCACGCATTCGCACCGTATTAGAGCTAGCCCAAAGCGAAGCGAACAAGCTCAAAGATGAGTTTATTTCGACTGAGCATATTTTCTTGGCGATTTTAAGCGAACGGAATACACCGGCCGCCCGCATTCTGCAGGAGTTCGGCATTAACGTCACTTCTGTTAATGAAGCGATTCAGGATATTCGCGGTGGCAAACGTGTTACCGACCGGAATTCAGAAAGCCGCTACAAAACGCTTGAAAAATACGGCCGGGATTTAACCCTGTTAGCCAAAGAAGGACGACTTGACCCGGTTATCGGCCGCAACGACGAAATTTTGCGCGTGATTACCGTTTTAAGCCGCCGCACCAAAAACAATCCTGTTTTGATTGGTGAAGCCGGTGTTGGTAAAACCGCCATCGTTGAAGGGTTGGCACAAAAAATCGTTGATAACGATGTCCCGGAAAATCTGCTCAATCGAACCGTTATGTCACTCGACCTCGGCTCGATGATCGCCGGCAGCCGGTTCCGCGGCGAGTTTGAAGAGCGCTTGAAAGCAGCCATTGAAGAAGTACAAAATTCAAATGGTGAAATCATCCTCTTCATTGATGAGTTGCACACCGTTGTGGGTGCTGGCGCGGCCCAAGGGGCGATGGATGCGAGCAACATGCTCAAACCAGCCCTAGCTCGCGGCGAACTCCAAACTGTGGGTGCAACCACCCTTGATGAGTATCGCCAATACATCGAAAAAGATAGCGCATTAGAGCGACGCTTTGCCCCGGTATTTGTGGATGAACCTTCAGTAGAAGATACGATCCTGATGCTACATGGCTTAAAAGATCGCTACGAAGCGCATCACAAAGTCAGCTATTCAATCGAAGCATTGGAGCAAGCTGTTTACTTATCACACAGATATGTGACCAACCGGAAATTGCCCGACAAGGCGATTGACCTAATGGATGAAGCGGCCGCCAAATTGCGTGTGGCACTTTATACGCTGCCCGATGCGATTAAAGATCTGAAAGTCAAACTTGATAATTTGGCGATGGAAGAAGAAGCGGCTCATACCGCCCGTGACTATGAACGCGCGGCCGTGATGCGCACAGAACGCATCCAATTAGAGGATGAGTTCACCCAAGCGCGTGACGCGTGGCGAGCAGAAAACAAGCTGGATGAAGTGGTAGACACAGACGAAATTGCTGATGTTATCGCTCAATGGACCGGAATTCCGGTGAACCAGATGTTGGAAGCTGAAGCTGATAAATTGCTGAACATGGAAGAACGCATTGCTGAGCGCATTGTGGGCCAGAAGAAAGCGATTGTGGCTTTGGCAGATGCGATTCGCCGCAGCCGTTCAGGCTTGGCGGATCCTCGCCGACCAATCGGGGCATTTATGTTCCTCGGTTCGTCTGGTGTGGGTAAAACTGAGCTGGCAAAAGCGTTGGCCGGATTTATGTTTGGCGATGACGAAGCTCTGATCCGTGTAGACATGAGCGAGTACCGCGAACAACACACGGTCAGCCGTCTGTTTGGTGCCCCTCCTGGATATGTGGGCTACGAAGAAGGTGGTCAGCTAACTGAACAGATTCGCCGTCGGCCGTACAGCGTGGTCCTCTTCGACGAAATCGAAAAAGCGCATCCAGAAGTATGGAATTCGCTATTGCAACTGCTCGACGATGGCCGTTTAACAGATGGTCAAGGTCGCGAAGTAAACTTCCGCAACACCATTATTATCATGACCAGTAACGTCGGCACCTCGTTTGTTAAAAAAGCGGGTGCACTCGGATTCTCTGGTGTAGGTTCTGGTGGCGACGACGATCAAAAACGGATCGAAGACGCACTTAAAAAGACCTTCCGCCCAGAGTTTATCAACCGGATCGACGAAATCATCACGTTCGAACACTTGAGCAAAGATGAAGTAGTTGAGATTGTTGACTTACAGATGAAAGGCATCGGCAAACGTTTGGAAGAGCATGGTGGCTTAAACATCATCTTGACCCAAGCGGCCAAAGAGTGGTTGGCAGAGCAAGGGTACGACAAAGACTTTGGTGCAAGGCCACTGCGTCGTGCGCTCCAACGCCATATCGAAAGCCCGATGTCGGTCAGCTTGCTCCGTGGTGAGTACGCATCTGGCGACACGATTTTGGTCGATGCGAATGAGGAAGGGTTAACCTTTACCAAAGGTGAGACTCCTCCAAAACCGGCCAAAGATTCAGATGCAGAAGTTGAAGAAGTGGCTGCATAAGACGCCCCCTCTAATTTGAAATTTAAAAGGCCCGTTTGGTTGATTCCAAGCGGGCCTTTTTGATTTCTAATCAATTTTATTTAAAGGGGGATTTAACTATCTAAAACAGCCAGAGCCACATCCCGCATTGACTGACGACTGTTGCGAGATTGCGTTTGCAGTTCATCATAGGCTTCTTTTTCACTCAGCCCTTGCTCAGTCATAAGCTTCCCTTTAGCTTTGTCTAAAATTTTGCGCGTTTCGAGAGCGATGTAGAGCTTTTGCCCCGTCTCTTTAAGCCTAGCGGTCTCGTTAAAGCGTTTGACAGCCAATGATATATTGGCTTTTAAAGCCCCTTCGTTTACGGGCTTGACCATGTAGGCCTGAATCGGCAGCTCGGTTGCTTGCTCGATCAGATCATCATCACTAAAAGCGGTGAGTAAAATAATGGGTGTAGGCTGTGACTTGGCCAAGGCTTTAGCAGCTTGGACACCGTCTGTGTAGGGCATACGTACATCAAAAATACATAGGTCAGGTTTTTGGGTGCGGGCCATTTGCAGAGCCTCACGGCCGTTGGTCGCGGCGATAACCGAATGCCCCATTTCGGTCAACATCTGCTTTAAGCCCATGCGAATGATAGATTCGTCGTCGGCAATTAAAATTTTCATACTGCGTTTCCACCATTGATAGTATCGAACTCAGCTCGATCTCTCAATGGAGAAGGTCACTATTTTAATAGTGGCTCCTTCTGTCACTTTTCACAAAAAGTTACTCGTTTGCGCTTGGAAAACGCAAAATCGCCTCGGTTCCCGGCCGGGCGGGATTAAAACTGATCGATCCTTTTAGGTCATCAGAAGAAAGGGTTTCGATCAGATCAAGACCCAAATTCCGTTCAACTTTTTCTGGCATCCCCCACCCATCATCTTTTACAGATATCAAAATATCTTCGGCCGCATGGCTGAGCACAATTTTAATTTCGCCCGATGGTTTGCCAGCCAGACCATGCTCAATCGCGTTTTGGATCAGTTCGTTCACGACCAAAGCGGCGGCCGTTGCCAAGCGGCTGGGCAAGGCAACTTCAATCCCTGAAACAGAAATTTCGATTTGCTGGTTGGGGGGCACAATAGCGGCTGTGGCAATCCGTTTGAGCACATCCTGCACATCAACCAGCTTAAATCCACGCTCAGACAGCATTTCATGCACGGCCGCAATCGACTGGATGCGTGAGATAGACATCTCGAGCACTTCTCGTGTGGACCAGCGATCCGCTTCTCCCATTTGCAACCGCATCAGCATGGCTACTGTTTGCAGGTTGTTTTTAATGCGATGGTGCATCTCTTTAATCACGGCCGCATTGGTGATCAGTTGAGCGTTTTCGATGGCAAGCGCCGTTTGATTGGCCAGTGTTGCAAACAGCGATTTCTGCTGATCTGTAAACTCACGCAGGCTGTTGGTATAGCAGGCCAGCACACCAATCACACGGTCCCGCACGCTCAAAGGCTCCGCAAGCATCGAAACCAAGCCATCCTGCTTAGCCAACTCACGGGTCGCATACCGCTCATCTTCTTGAACGTTGGGGATATAAATCGATTCACCCGAGTTAACGACGGTCCCCATCACGCTATTAGATCGCTGGATCGGTTCGCGCATTTGGTAGCTTGTATCGTAACGGCGGGCAGAGCGCAGCTCTAGGTAATCACCACTTTCGTCCAGCAGGAAAATGGTGCAGACGGAGGTTTGTAACATGCGTGAGGCCATGTTGGTGACCACATCGAGCATGTCATCTAGATATTGAGGTGAGGTGACCGCCTCACTAACGGTGGCCAGCCCCTGTAGCTCACGCAGTTGGCGGCTCTGTTGGTCAGATAGTTTTGTACGGAACAAAACACCGGCCGCCAAATCGCCAATCAGCGACATTAGATCAATCTCTTCGGCCGCAAATTCATGCGTCTCGCGAGTTTGCACATTCATCGCCCCTAGGATGTCATCCTCAAGCATGAGTGGAACCGCCAGCAGAGATTTAAACACCATTTCACCAGCGCCCACCACACGCTTAAAGTCAGGATCTTCTTGCGCATTGGAAGAATGCCGAGGCTCACGATTGAGTGCCGCTAGCCCGGTCATTCCCAGCCCCAGCTCCAACGTGCCTCGCCCCAATGCTTCTCTGTTTAGCCCCGTACTGGCTCGCAGGCGCAGTGTTTTTTGATCGGGATCTAGCAGATAAATAGAGCAAGAATCCATGCCTAACACTTCTGTAGTTTCTTTGCTAATAAGTGTTAGTGCAGATTCAAGATCGCTGGCTTTGCTCAGCACCTTGGCAATTTGGCGCAGGGAATTAATCATATTTGAACCGCTATTGCCCCGGCATTTTCAGCATGGCATCAATCTCTTTATATTTGAACCAAGCCATCATGTATTGAAGCTGGCGGGTTGCTTGGTAACGAACCCACTGCTTTTTTAAGTCAGGATTATGATCCATCATTTTATTAAATGATTTAAACGGCATTTTGTGGGCTACAACCTGGGCGACTTCTACCCGCATCCGGCCGTCTTCGACTTGATCGATAAAGTTCATCATAAACTTATACCGATTTTGGCGGGGGATTTCTTCGATAGCTAAAAAGCGATCAGGATTTTCACGCAGGTCGTCTAAAAACGTTTCGTCTTTGTCCAACCCTTTTTCTTCTTTTGAGAAGGGGTAAAATTTGCCGGTTTGACGATCAACATACCATTGAATGGTTGTGTCACGCGTTTGTAGCGCGCGTAAAATATCTGTTGCTAGGATTTCTATCATATAGAGAGGGTTGCTTTTTTTCGTAGTTTTTGGAACAATGTTCCTTAGGAAATCAATTATGTTCTCTTTTCGATGTCAGAGCCAATAAATTAATCACTTTCCGGTATCGCCCGATCCGGTC